>NZ_DASRTS010000055.1:0-187392 GCF_035655815.1 Lysobacter sp. | reverse complement strand
TGTTCGATGTCCGAAGCCATCAAGGAACATCCGGAACTGGTGCGCCAGTACCTGGGTACCGTGGTGCCGGTCGGTGACAACTACTTCGCCGCGCTCAACTCGGCGGTGTTCTCCGATGGCAGCTTCGTGTTCATTCCCAGGGGCGTGCGCTGCCCGATGGAGCTGAGCACCTACTTCCGCATCAACGCCGGCCACACCGGCCAGTTCGAGCGCACCCTGATCGTGTGTGAGGACAAGGCCTACGTGTCCTACCTGGAAGGCTGCACCGCGCCGATGCGCGACGAGAACCAGCTGCACGCCGCGGTGGTAGAGCTCGTGGCGCTGGACGATGCGGAGATCAAATACTCCACCGTGCAGAACTGGTACCCCGGCGACGAGGAAGGCCGCGGCGGCATCTACAACTTCGTGACCAAGCGCGGCGAATGCCGCGGGGCGCGCAGCAAGATCAGCTGGACGCAGGTCGAGACCGGTTCGGCCATCACCTGGAAGTATCCGTCCTGCGTGCTGCTGGGCGACGACTCGGTCGGCGAGTTCTATTCCGTCGCGCTGACGCACCATCGCCAGCAGGCCGACACCGGCACCAAGATGATCCATGTCGGCAAGCGCACCAAGAGCAAGATCGTCAGCAAGGGCATCAGCGCCGGCCGCGGCCAGAACACCTACCGCGGCCTGGTGAAGGTGGCGGGCGGCGCGGAAGGCGCGCGCAACCACACCCAGTGCGACAGCCTGCTGATCGGCAAGAAGTGCGGCGCGCACACCTTCCCGTACATCGAGGTCAAGCACCCCACTGCCACCGTCGAGCACGAGGCCACCACCTCCAAGATCAGCGAGGACCAGCTGTTCTATTGCCGCTCGCGCGGCATCGGCGAGGAGGACGCGGTGTCGATGATCGTCGACGGCTTCTGCAAGAGCGTCTTCCGCGAGCTGCCGATGGAGTTCGCGGTGGAAGCGAAGAAGTTGCTGGAAGTGAGCCTGGAAGGATCTGTCGGTTGATGTTTTTCCCTTCTCCCGCCGGGAGAAGGTGGCGCGCAGCGCCGGATGAGGGGCAACGCAGTCGCGAGCCTGCGGGTTGCGATGCTCCGCCCCTCACCCCAACCCCTCTCCCGGTGGGAGAGGGGCTCTAACAGGATCGGAATCGAATCATGCTGAAAATCGAAAACCTCCACGTCTCCGTCGCCGGCAAGGAGATCCTCAAGGGACTCTCGCTGGAGCTCACGCCCGGGCAGGTGCACGCGGTGATGGGTCCCAACGGTGCGGGCAAGTCGACGCTCGGCAACGTGCTGGCGGGCCGTGAAGGCTACGAGGTCACCGAGGGCAGCGTGACGTTCGAAGGCCAGGACCTGCTGGCGCTGGAGCCCGAAGAGCGCGCCGCGATGGGCGTGTTCTTGGCCTTCCAGTACCCGGTCGAGATTCCCGGCGTCAACAACACCTACTTCCTGCGTGCCGCGCTCAATGCACAGCGCAAGGCGCGCGGCGAGGCCGAACTGGACTCCATGCAGTTCCTCAAGCTGGTGCGGGAGAAGCTCGCCGTGCTGCACCTGAAGGACGAACTGCTGCACCGCGGCGTCAACGAAGGCTTCTCCGGCGGCGAGAAGAAGCGCAACGAGATTTTCCAGCTGGCCCTGCTGGAGCCGAAGCTGGCGATCCTGGACGAGACCGACTCGGGCCTGGACATCGATGCGCTCAAGGCGGTCGCCGACGGCGTCAACGCGCTGCGCTCGCCGGAGCGCGCCTTCCTGGTGATCACGCATTACCAGCGCCTGCTCGACTACATCAAGCCGGACGTGGTGCACGTGCTGGCCGAAGGCCGCATCGTCGAGACCGGCGGTCCGGAACTCGCGTTGCAGCTGGAACAGCACGGCTATGCCTGGCTGAAGGATCGCATCCAGCCCGGAGCGGCCGCCTGACATGAGCGCGTTGCTCGATTCCTTCTCGGCCGCATTCGACACGCTCGCCGCACGCGACGCCGCCGGCCTGGGCGAAAGCCGCCGCGCATCGCTGGACGCCGCACTGCGTGACGGCGTCCCGCACGCGCGCGTCGAAGCGTGGAAGTACACGCCGCTACGCTCGCTGGAACGCCGCGCGTTCGCTCCCGCCACTGCCGTCGCCGCGTTCGACACGTCGGTGCTGGCCGGCATCGATGGCCCGCGGCTGGTCTTCGTCAACGGCCGCTTCGACGCCGCGCACAGCGACATCGCTGGCCTGCCCGAGGGCATCGAGCTGCGTCCGCTGTCGCAGGTGCTGGTCGAAGGCGAAGCGCGCGAATCGAATTTCCTGGCCCGACGCTTCGAGCGCGCCGACGAGATCTTCGCCCGCATCAATGCCGCGCTCGCCGACGATGGCATCGTCCTGCGCGTGGAGGCCGGCGTCCGCCATGCGGCGCCGATCCACCTGGTGTTCATCGGTACCACGTCCGATGCCGACCGCGCCTGGCACCTGCGGCACCTGATCGAACTTCGCGAAGGCGCTGGTGTGTCCGTGGTGGAGCATCACGTCGGCTCCGGCGCGCACAACCATCTGGCCAATGCGCTGACGCACGTACACCTGGCCCCGAATGCCACGCTGCGCCACGCGCGCGTACAGGACGAAGGCGCCGGCGCGACGGCGATTTCGCGCACCGACGCCGTGCTGGCCACTCAGGCCGAGTATCGCCGCGTCGATCTGGAACTGGGCGCCGGCCTGTCGCGCCACGAGCTCAACGTCGCGCTGCACGGTGCGTCCTCGCGCCTGCATGCCAACGGCGTGCTGCTCGCGTCCGGCAAGCGCCACCTGGATACGCGACTGGGCATCGACCACGTCGGCCGCGACACCTCGTGCGAGCTGACCTGGCGTGGCATGGGCGCGGGCCGCTCGAAGGCCGCCTTCCATGGCGGCATCCTGATCCGCGAAGGAGCGGACGGCACGGCCGCGATGCTGTCGAACAAGAACCTGCTGCTCAGCGAAGGCGCGGAGATCGACACGCAGCCGGTGCTGGAAATCCACGCCGACGAAGTGCAGGCCGCGCATGGCGCGACCGTCGGCCGCCTGGATCCGACCGCGCTGTTCTATCTGCGCAGCCGTGGCGTGCCCGCCGAACAGGCCCGCGCCTTGCTGACCGCCGCGTTCTGCCGCGAAACCCTGGCCGTGTTCGAGGCCGGCGACCCGCTGCGCGCCGTGCTCGAAGCGCGCCTCGACGCCGCCCTGGAACGCCTGGGACAGGCCTGAATGAAACAGGCCTGACTGAAACCGGCCTGACTGGAGTCCGCATGAACCTGCCCGCCGCATCCGATGCCGCCATCGACTGGGCCCGCGTCCGCGGTGATTTCCCGCTGCTGACCCGCCAGGTCCACGGCAAGCCGCTGATCTACTTCGACTCGGCCAATACCGGACAGAAGCCGGAATCGGTCATCGAGGCAGTGGACGACTTCTACCGCCGCCACAACGCCAACGTCAGCCGCGCGGTGCACGCGCTGGGCACCGAGGCGACCGACGCCTACGAAGGCGCGCGCACCAAGCTGGCAAAGTTCCTCAACGTGCGCGCCGACGAACTGGTGCTTTGCAGCGGCACCACCTTCGCGCTGAACCTGGTCGCGTACTCGTGGGCGCTGCCGCGCCTGCAGCCGGGCGACGCGATCGTGCTCACGCGGATGGAGCACCACGCCAACATCGTGCCCTGGCAGCTGGTTGCACAGCGCACCGGCGCCACCATCAAGGTCGCCGAGCTCAACGAGCTTGGCGAACTGGACCTGCAGCAGTTGTACGCGCTGCTCACGCCCGAGGTGAAGCTGCTGTCGCTGGCGCACGTCTCCAACGTGCTGGGCACGGTGAACCCGGTGCGCGAGATCTGCCGCGAGGCGCGCAAGCGCGGCATCGTAACTGCGGTGGATGGATCGCAGGCCGCGCCGCATCGCGCGCTCGACATTGCCTCCATCGGTTGCGACTTCTACGCGATCACCGGCCACAAGATGTCCGGCCCCACCGGTACCGGCGCGCTGTGGGCGCGGCGCGAGCACCTGGCCTCGATGCCGCCCTTCATCGGTGGCGGCGAGATGATCAAGGAAGTGCGCTTCGAGGGCACCGTGTTCAACGAGCCGCCGCACAAGTTCGAGGCCGGCACGCCCAACATCGCCGGTTTCGTGGGCCTGGGCGCGGCGGTGGACTACCTGTCCGCGCTGGGCATGCAGCACATCGAAGCGCGCGAGCAGGAACTGCTGGCGCACGCCACCGAAGAGCTGTCGAAGGTGGAAGGCCTGCGCATCTTCGGCCAGGCCCGCGACAAGGCCGCGGTGATCAGCTTCCTCGTCCAGGGCGCGCACGCGCACGACCTCGCCACGCTGCTGGACCTCGAAGGCGTGGCCATCCGGTCCGGACACCATTGCGCGCATCCATTGATGCAGCACTTCGGCGTGCCCGCCACCTGCCGCGCGTCCCTGGCTTTCTACAACACGCACGAGGAGATCGAGTCCTTCGTCGCGGCGTTGCGGAAGGTGCGCACGCTACTGGGCTGATCCTTGCCGCGCTCGGAGCCGGTGTTTGCGGACGCGGCGGAACGCAGATGACACGGATGAAGCGGGCGCAGGCAGGTTCAAGCCGCCCTGTCGGCTCCGCGTCATACCGAGGCCTTTCTCCGACACGGCGGATGCAGATGACAGCGATGGAACCAGGCACGAGAATGGGGCGCGACTGACGCCGTCGAATCCAGGCGACAGTCCATCCCTGCGCTTCATCCGTGTTCTTCAGCGTAAATCTGCGTCCAAAAACAGAGCCATGACGACCAGCCAGTTGCAATTCCGCCATGCCACCCATGCCGACACCGATGCGCTGGTCGCGCTGGTGGAATCGGCCTATCGCGGCGATGCCAGCAAGCAGGGCTGGACCACCGAAGCCGACATGCTCGACGGACGCCGCACCGGTCCCGACGATATCCAGGCCTGCATCGACCGTCCGCGCAGCGTCATCCTGGTTGCCGAACGCGACGGTGCCGCCGGGCGGGAACTCATAGCCTGCGCGCACGTGGCGGTGGAGGACGGCGCCGGCTACTTCGGCATGTTTTCCGTGCGTCCCACTCAGCAGGGCGGCGGCATCGGCAAGACCGTGATCGCCGAGGCCGAACGCATCGTGCGTGAGGACTGGGGCATCCCCACGATGCGCATGACGGTCATCGACATTCGCGACGAGCTCATCGCCTTCTACGAACGCCGCGGCTATCGCCGCACCGGCATCAAGAAGCCGTTCCCTTACGGCGACGAGCGTTTCGGCCTGCCCAAGCGCGGCGATCTGCGCTTCGAAGTGCTGGAGAAGATGCTGTGAGCCAGCCCGCCGAGAAGCCCTGGGTGTTCGTCTGCGCGACCTCGCAGTTGTTGCCAGGCGAGCGCACGGTGGCATGGGACGGTGACACCGCCATCCTCGTCGTGAACTACGACGGCGACTTCTATGCGCTGGAGGACAAGTGCTCGCACGAGGACTTCGAGCTGTCCGCAGGCAACTTCGACGGCGAGGAAGCGACCATCGAATGCGTGCTGCACGGCGCCAAGTTCGACGTGCGCGACGGCCGGGCCCTGTGTGCGCCCGCCTATGAGCCGGTAGTGAAGTTCCCGGTCAAGGTGGAAGACGGTGGCGTGTGGACGCGCGACGACCGGGGCTGAGTCTGCGATCTCTCTTTCCGGCAGTTTTCCCCTCGCCGCATGCAGGGCGGCACTTGCCATCTACATCCATGGGGACGTTGCGGCTTGCAGCCCGATTGACGTCGCACGCGCCTGGCTTCGCGAACGACGTGCCGGAAGCCCCCTCGATGAGGTGACTTCGTAGGAGCGAGCTTGCTCGCGACCTGCGCTCTTTCGCCCATCATCAGCCGCTCGGCGATGTGCGTGGAGGTCGCGAGCAAGCCCGCTCTGCAGCGCGGCGCGCGATGAGCGCAGCCGATGGATTGCCCGCATCCACGGAGCCTGGTCGCTGCCGCCAGCCCACCGCTCGCCCGTCGACGGCCCAAATCGTTCGCATTTCGTTGCAAATGCGAATCGCTCTCATTAACATCGCCCCCCGAAGCGGTCCTGGCCGCGCCAAAGCCTCGCATCGGGAATCCCATGTCCAACAGGAAGTTCGTCGTCTCGCCGCTCGCCGGCGCCCTGGCCCTGGCGGCCGTCACCCCGGCACTGGCCGATCCTGCCGGCGAACCGCAGGCCACCGACCTGGACAAGATCGAGGTCCACGGCGAATACGTGGAGAAGCCCTCCTCGGTTAAGTACACCGAGCCGCTGCTCGACACGCCCCAGACCATCACCGTGGTCACCAAGGACGTGATGGACCAGCAGAACCTGCTCGGCCTGCGCGACGTGCTCAGCACCCTGCCCGGCATCACCTTCGGCGCGGGCGAAGGCGGCGGCGGTTACGGCGACAGCATCACGCTGCGCGGCTTCAACGCCAACAGCGACATCACCACCGACGGCGTGCGCGACAGCGCTCAGTACACGCGCAGCGACACTTTCAACCTGGAAGCCATCGAACTGGTCAACGGCGCCAACTCGGTGTACTCCGGCGCGGGTTCCGTCGGCGGCAACATCAACCTGGTCAGCAAGGTCGCGCGTTCGGGCGACTTCACCGTGCTGCAGGCCGGCGCCGGCACCGACAGCTACGGCCGCATCACGGTCGACAGCAATACGGAGTTCGACGAAGGCTCGGCGTTCCGCGTCAACGCCATGGTCCACCAGAACGACGCACCGGGCCGGGATTACGAGACCTTCGAGCGCTGGGGCATCGCGCCTTCGCTCGCGATCGGCCTGGACAGCGACACGCGCTTCACCGTGAGCTACCTGCACCAAAGCGACGACAACATCCCGCAGTACGGCGTGCCGTACTTCAGCGCCTATGGTGGTCCGCTGCCGGGTGTGGATCCTGGGAATTACTACGGCTACCACAACGTCGACACGCAGGAAGTCGAAGTCGACATGCTGACCGGCACGTTCGAGCACGACTTCAACCCGAACACCACCCTGCGCAGCCTGGCGCGCTACCAGCAGGTGGACCAGCTGAGCATCGTCGACGCACCGCAGGGCACGTGGTGCCTCGCCAACGGCATCAACGCGGCCACCGGCGCCGCCTGCGCAGCACCGAACACCTATCAGCCCAGCGGCCCGCGCGGCCTGCAGCGCGACACGCGCAACACGCTCGCGGTCAGCCAGACCGACGTGATCTCCCGCTTCCAGACGGGTGCGGTGGGGCATTCGCTAGTGGCCGGCGTGTCGATCTCGCGCGAGGAGTTCGACCTGGACACCGGCAACCTGTTCCGCACGGCCACGGGCGCGACGGTGCCGCTGCCGCCGATGTCGATCAGCGACCCGTTCTCGGTCTACACCGGCCCAATCAACTTCATCCGCAGCGGCATCACGCAGGGCACGCTCGACAACCAGGCCATCTACGTCTTCGACACGCTGACGTTCAGCGAACGCTGGATGCTCAACCTGGGCGCGCGCTACGAGCACAACAAGGGCGATACCGTCGCCTACACGTTCAACACCACCGCCGGCAGCCCACAGCTGGGCCAGGTGACCGGGCGCACCGCGTTCCAGAACGACGATGACCTGTTCTCGTACCGCGCCGGCCTGATCTTCAAGCCGGTCGAAAACGCCAGCCTTTATCTGTCGTACGCCAACAGCAAGACGCCGTCGAAGGCTTCGGTCAACGGTTCGTGCACCGCGCAGACCTGCAACGTCGATCCGGAAACCGCCGTCAACATCGAGCTGGGCGGCAAGTGGGACGTCAACAACCGCCTTGCCCTGACCGCCGCGGTGTTCCGCAACGATCGCGAGGAATTCAAGGTCGCCGACCCGCTGAACCCGGACAATCCCAGCGGCGAGCAGCAGCTCGACGGCCAGGCGCGCGTCGACGGCGTGACGCTCGGCGCGGCGGGCCAGCTGACGGACGCGTGGTCGGTGTTCGCCAACGTGACCTGGCTCGACAGCGAAGTACTGCAGGGCATTTCCGATTACGACAGGAACCGCGGCGTGGTCGATCCGCTCGCCGGGCGGCCGCTCAGCGGCACGCCGGAACGTTCCGGCAGCGTGTGGACCACGTACGAACTGTCGCAGTGGACCTTCGGCTACGGCATCACCTACCAGGGCGGGTACGAGTGGTACAACGCCAGCGGCGGCGCCACCGGCGACATCAAGGGCTACACCACGCATCGCGCGATGGTCGCCTACGACATCAACGAACGCCTCACCCTGCAGCTCAACGCCAACAACCTGTTCGACAAGGAGTACTACATCCGCGTGCGCAACAACGGCTGGGCAACGCCGGGCGACGCGCGCGCAGTGGTGCTGGCCGCCACGTACAGGTTCTAATCCGGCAACCCGGTCCGCGCACCGCCCGGCATCGTCCGGGCGGTCGCATTGAGGAAAGACGATCATGCTGCTGCCGATCCCGCAGGTCCTGAGCGCCGAACAGGTTGCGTACTTCCGCGATCGCCTGGCGCATGGCGCCTGGGCGGACGGACGCATCACCGCCGGTTACCAGTCGGCACAGGCCAAGGACAACGCGCAGCTGCCGGAAAACGATCCGGTGGCGCGTGAACTGGGCGGCATCATCCTGGAAGCGCTGGCACGCAACGCCACGTTCTTTTCCGCGGCGTTGCCGCAGCGCATCTACCCGCCGCTGTTCAACCGTTACAGCGGCGGGCAGTCGTTCGGCTTCCATGTCGATAATGCGATCCGCTATGACCGCAGCCAGGGCGGCGCCGAGCCGGTCCGCACGGACCTGTCGGCGACGCTGTTCCTCAATGCACCCGAGGACTACGACGGCGGCGAGCTGATGATCGAGGACACCTACGGCATGCAGCGCGTGAAGCTGCAGGCCGGCGACATGGTGCTGTATCCCGGCACCAGCCTGCATCGCGTCACGCCGGTCACGCGCGGCGAGCGGCTCGCCTCGTTCTTCTGGATCCAGAGCCTGCTGCGCGAGGACGCGCAACGCCGGCTGATGTTCGAACTGGACACGTCGATCCGTCGCCTCACGCAGGACGTGCCCGAGCATCCGGCGCTGGTGCAGCTGACCGGCGTCTACCACAACCTGCTGCGGCGCTGGGCCGACACCTGAGCCGTACGTGAGTCCGTCCCCGCCCTCACAGGATCTGGCCGCCCGGCAGCAGCGTCGCGGCTTCTGGCTGCGCACGCTGCATTCCTGGCACTGGATCAGCTCGGCGATCTGCCTGATCGGCATGCTGCTGTTCACCGTCACCGGCATCACGCTCAATCACTCCGCCGCCATCGAAGCCAAGCCGCAGACGCTTTCGCGCAAGGTCGAGATGCCCGCCTCGGTGCTGCGTGCGCTGGGCGATCGCGAGGAAGGCAACGCGCCGCTGCCCGCGACCGTCGGCGACTGGCTGAGCGACGTGCTGCCCGTGTCGATCGGCCGGCAGAACGCGGAATGGTCGCCGGAAGAGGTCTACCTTTCGTTGCCGCGTCCCGGTGGCGATGCATGGCTGAGCATCGACCGCGCGAGCGGCGCGGTGGAATACGAGCGCACCACACGTGGCGCCATTGCGTATCTCAACGACCTGCACAAGGGCCGCAATGCCGGCGCTGCGTGGCGCTGGTTCATCGACGTGTTCGCTCTGGCTTGCCTGGTGTTCTGCGTGACCGGCCTGTTCCTGCTGCAGATGCACGCGCGCCAGCGGCGCATGACCTGGCCGTACGTCGCGCTAGGCCTGGTGATACCGCTGCTGCTCGCGCTTCTTTTCATCCATTGACCACGAACCACGGAGTTTCCATGCGCGTCCAACTGACCATCGCGCTGAGCGGACTGCTCGCGCTGCCGGCGTACTCGGCCGAGATCAACGTCGACGTGCAGATTCCGCAGCTCAACGTCGCCGAGTACCACCGCCCGTACGTGGCGATCTGGGTGGAAGGCCCCGACCAGAAGGCCGCGGCCAACCTCGCCGTGTGGTACCAGCAGAAGTCCACGGCCGAAGGCCACGGCACCAAGTGGCTGCCTGACCTGCGCCAGTGGTGGCGGCGCAGCGGACGCACGCTGCAGGTGCCGGTGGACGGCGTGACCGGACCGACGCGTCCGGTCGGCAAGCACGCGGTGCAGTTCACCGACAAGCATCCGGAACTTGGCAAGCTGCCCGCCGGCGATTACACGCTGGTGGTGGAGGCCGCGCGCGAAGTCGGCGGCCGCGAACTGCTGAAGATTCCCTTCAAGTGGCGCGGCGCCAGCAATGGCCAGGCGCAGGGCAGCAGCGAGCTCGGCCTGGTGACGCTGGCGAGCAAGCCCTGACCCATCTCCGTAGGAGCCAGCTTGCTGGCGACCGGTGCGCTGGCCTGTCGCCAGCAAGCTGGCTCCTACAAAGACACCGAACGTCATTCATACGGAGTGTCCAAATGAAGTCCTCGCTCAAGTTCGCCGCACTCACACTCGCCCTCTCCCTGCCCTTCGCCGCGCAGGCGCACAAGGCCTGGCTGCAGCCGTCGCAGACGGTGCTGGCCGGCAACAACCCGTGGGTGACGGTGGACGCGGCCGTGTCCAACGACCTGTTCTATTTCAACCATGTGCCGCTGCGCCTGGACAGCCTGGCGATCACGGCTCCCGATGGCAGCCAGGTCGCGCCGCAGAACAGCGCGACGGGCAAGTACCGCTCGGTGTTCGACGTCGAACTCAAGCAGTCCGGCACCTACCGCATCGGCGTGGTCAACCAGTCGGTGATCGGCCAGTGGGAAGAGAACGGCCAGCTCAAGCGCTGGCGCGGTACGCCGGCCGCCTTCGCCACCGAGGTGCCGAAGAACGCGAAGAACCTGCAGGTCTCGCAGTCGGTGATGCGCGTGGAGACCTTCGTCACCAACGGCTCGCCCAACGAGACCGCGCTCAAGCCGAGCGGCCAGGGCCTGGAGATGGTGCCGCTGACGCATCCCAACGACCTGTTCGCGGGCGAGCCGGCGAAGTTCCGCCTGCAGATCGACGGCAAGCCGGCCGCCGGCCTGGACGTGGAAGTCGTGCGCGGCGGCACCCGTTACCGCAACGCGCAGGACGAGGTGAAGGTGAAGACCGACGCGCAGGGCGAGTTCATCGTGACCTGGCCGGAAGCCGGCATGTACTGGCTGGAAGCCACCACGCAGGACGACAAGACCAGCGTGCCGCAGGCCAGGCAGCGTCGCCTGGCATACGTCGCGACGCTGGAAGTGCTGCCGCAGTAACGGTCGCGCTTTGATGTCCGTGCAAGGTTCCGCGCCTTCGCTCCCTCGGCATGAGGGAGCGATGCCTGTCGTCTGCGACGTTCCGCCATGCGGTGTGCACCGATGAACCTGCCCGCGATGCACAGCGACACGACGCGCGCCCACATCGACATCCTGGGTGGCGCGACCATGGGCACGACGTGGTCGGTGAAGCTGGTCACTGCGCGGCGCAACGACCTGCACGTGCTGCATGCCGCGATCCAGGCGCAACTCGACCGCGTCGTCGCGCAGATGAGCAACTGGGAAACGGGTTCGGACATCAGCCGCTACAACGCTGCGCCAGCGGGCACGTGGCATGTGTTGCCGGACGCGTTCTGGACCGTGCTTTCCTGCGCGCTGGACATCGCCCGCACCAGCGGTGGCGCATACGACCCGACCGTCGGTCCGCTGGTCGACGCGTGGGGTTTCGGCCCCAGCGCGCGTTGTCTGGAACTCGCCGCGCGCGAGGCCGCGCACGAACGCGTCGGCTGGACCCGCGTGGTAGTCGATGCGTCACAACAGCGCGTGCTGCAGCCCGGCCGCGTGCAGCTGGACCTGTGCGCCATTGCCAAGGGCCATGCCGTCGATGCGGTGGCGGGCGAACTGCGCAGGCTCGGCATCGACAGCGCGCTGGTCGAGGTCGGCGGCGAACTCTACGGTTTCGGCCACAAGCCCGACGGCTCGCCCTGGCGCGTCGTCGTCGAGGGCTGGCAGGGCGACGAGGAAGATGCGAACGAACCGCGCGTGCTCGCACTCGACGGCCTGGCGGTGGCGACGTCCGGCGACCGCTGGCATCGCCGCTTCGAGCAGGATCGGGAGTTCAGTCATACGCTCGATCCGCGCAGCGGTCGTCCGGTGGAAAACGCACCGGTGGCCGTCACCGTGGCCGCGCGCGATGCGATGCATGCCGATGGCTGGGCGACGGCGCTCACCGTGCTGGGCATGCACGCAGGCCACGCGTTCGCGGTCGAACACGGCCTTGCCGCGCGTTTTGTCGACGTGCGTGCCGATGGTTCCATCGATGAGCGCATGACGCCGGCGTTCGAGGTCCTGCTGGCGGCATGAGCACGCGACCCGCCCTTCGCGAAGCCAACTGGAAGCCGTGGCTCGGCAACGGCGGCGTGCTCGCGCTGCTGCTCGTATCCGCGCTCGCCTTCGCCCGCTGGCAGGCCGATCCATGGTGGATGGCGTCACCGCGCGCGGGCAGCTGGGTGCTGGCCATCGTGGTCGTGCTGGCGTTCGTCGGCCTGTGCGTGGCGACGTATCGCTCGGCACGCGGGCAGGCCGTTCCGCAACTCGAAGACAGCACGGAACCGGACGCCGACTCGGTGCTGCTGGGCTGGGCGAGCCAGACCGGTTTCGCACAGCAACTGGCCGAACGCACCGCGCAGGCGCTGCGCGACGCGGGCTTGGACGTGCACGTGCTGCCCTTGCATCGGGTGGATGCGCAGCGGCTGCGCACGCACCGCCGCGCACTGTTCATCGCCAGTACCACCGGAGAAGGCGATCCGCCGGACCACGTGCTCGCCTTCACCCGCCACATGCTCGGCACGCAGCTGTCGCTGGACGGGCTGCAGTACGCGGTACTGGCGTTGGGCGACCGCGCGTACGACCAGTTCTGTGGCTTCGGCCGGCGGCTGGACCAGTGGCTGCATCACAACGGTGCGCGGCCGCTGTTCGACCGCATCGATGTCGATGCCGGCGACGCCGGTGCTTTGCGTCATTGGCAGCATCATCTGGGCCAGTTGGCCGGCCACGTCGAGTTCGCCGACTGGAGCGCGCCCGCCTACCGGCCGTGGCGCCTGGTGGAGCGACGCTGGCTCAATCCGGGCAGCCTCGGCGGCCGCGCCTACCACCTCGCCTTGGCGCCGGTGGATCCGCGCGACTTGCAGTGGCAGGCCGGCGACATCGCCGAGATCGGTCCGCGCCATGCACACGTGGACATCGACGCGTGGCTGGAAGTCGCGCAGCTCGACGGCACCGCACGCGTCACCGTCGACGACGAGACGCTGGAGCTGGCGCAACTGCTGCAGCGTTCGCGGCTGCCCGATGCCGCCACCGTGCAGGGCCAGTCGCCGCAGGCCGTCGCCGACGCACTGCAGCCGCTGCCGCATCGCGAGTACTCCATCGCCTCGCTGCCGTCCGACGGCAGCCTGCAATTGCTGGTGCGCCAGATGTGCCACGCCGACGGCCGACTGGGCAGCGGCAGCGGCTGGCTGACGTCGCACGCGTCGGTCGGTGGCGGCATCGATCTGCGCATCCGCCGCAATCCCGGATTCCATCCGCCGCAGGACGACCGCCCGATGGTGCTGGTCGGCAACGGCACCGGCATCGCCGGATTGCGTGCCCTGCTCAAGGCACGCATCGCCGCAGGCCATCGCCGCAACTGGCTGGTGTTCGGCGAACGCCAGCGCGAACACGACTTCCACTTCGGCAGCGATCTCGACGCATGGCTGCGCGACGGCTTCCTGCAACGTCTGGACCTCGCCTTCTCGCGCGACACGACGCAACGCACCTACGTGCAGGACACGCTTCGCGGCGAACTCCCCCGCCTGCGCGAATGGATCGCCAGCGGCGCCGCGGTCTACGTCTGCGGCAGCCTCGCCGGCATGGCACCGGCCGTGGACGAAGTCCTGCGTGAAGCGGTCGGCCTGGGCGCGCTGGAAGCGATGGCCGCCGAAGGCCGCTACTGCCGCGACGTCTACTGAGCCTGTTCGGCCTGCTCCAGGGGCTCGATCCGGATCAGCAGCAGTTCGCCACCGCCGTCGATGACATGGCGAAGGCGCTGCGAACCGGCGGCGAAGAACGCCGTATCGCCGGCAGCCAGCGGCGGCAGGCCGGAATCGTCGGCGAACGTCGCCTGCCCCGCCATCAGGTGCGCGACCCACAGCGTGCCCGGCTCGACGAACACGACCATCGGCCCCACGAGCGGGCGATGCCACAGCGCGGTGCGCACGCGTTCACGGCGCCACATCAGGTTGAAGTCGTGCGTGGGGCCGTCGATCAGTTCGCCGGTGACGGTGCGCTCGCCGGCGAAGCGCAGGCGGTCGTGCGGCGGCAGCAGTTCGTGCACTTCGCCGTCGTCGAAGCGCAGGCGCACGCCGTTGCCGGACAGCAGCACCAGTTCGCGGTCGATGCCGGGGAAGGAGGAAAACGCCGAATCGCGCTCGATCTCGGCGATGGACAGGCGCCAGTCCCAGGGCGCATCCGGTGCCGCGCCGGGCATGCGCGCGGCGAGGATCTCGCGCGTCCAGCCAAGCTGGTTGCGCCAGCGTTCGCGGCGGTATTCGTTGGCCGGGATCACCCACGACCGGCTGCCCTGTTCGATGTCCATCGCACCACCGTCAACCCGACGCCGCACAGTCTAGCGAGCGCATCGACGCGCACGCGGTAACGGTCCGCAGAAACGAAACGGCCCGGTCGCAGTGCGCCGGGCCGTGTGGGTCGCGATGGAGGGAGTCAGTGTCGGGCCGGTGCCGGCTTCTGCGCCGTGGCCGGCCTGGCCGGTGCGGCACCGGGTTTCCCGGCAGTGGCTGGCTTGGCGGCCGACGCGCCGCCGCCGACGACGATGCGGTCGATGTTCTTCTCGACCGTCTTCAGGCCGATGCCCTTCACCTGGGCCAGCTGCTCGGCCGTCTTGAACGGACCGTTGGCCTTGCGGTAGGCGACGATCGCCTCGGCCTTCGACGGGCCCACGTTGAGCAGCACACGGTCCAGCGTGGCCGCGTCGGCGGTGTTGATGTTCACCTTCTCCGCGGCGAAGGCCGTGCCGGCCAGCAGCAGCAACGGCAGCAGGGCGCGGGCGATGAGGCGGGTGGGTTTCATGGTGATCTCCGTATGGTTGATGGGTGGCATCCGTTCCGCCCTCCGCGCCTTCGCGGCAGGCGGCGAGGCAGTGTCGGCAACCGGCTGCCGCGCCACGGATCGCCGTTCATCCCCACGTGCCGACGGAGCATTCCGCGGGCGCCGGTAAGCCAACTCCGAGGTGCGATGGCGGCCTCGCCATCGGCGTTCCGCCCGGTGCCGCATCGGTCGGCCACGGCCGGGGGCGTAAACTTGCCGTTCCCCGCAATGAGGCTTTCCGCGCCATGGACACCAGCAAGGTCGACCGGTACGTCGGCGACAAATGGGACGACGAGATCGTTCCCCAGCTCGTCGAGTACATCCGCATCCCCAACAAGTCGCCGATGTTCGACGCCGACTGGGTCAAGCACGGCTACATGGACGACGCGGTCCGCCTGATGGAGTCCTGGGCCAGGAAGCAGCCCATCCCGGGCATGCAGGTCGAGGTGGTGCGCCTGGAAGGCCGCACGCCGCTGATCTTCATCGAGATCCCGGCCGCCAACGGCGGCAGCAACGACGACTGCGTGCTGCTGTACGGCCATCTGGACAAGCAGCCGGAGATGACCGGCTGGGACCCGGAGTTCGGCCCGTGGAATCCGGTGATCAAGGGCGACCGCCTGTACGGCCGCGGCGGCGCGGATGACGGCTACGCGATCTTCGGATCGCTGACCGCCGTGCTGGCGCTTCAGGAGCAGAAGCTGCCGCATGCGCGCTGCGTGATCCTGATCGAAGCCTGCGAGGAGTCCGGCAGCTACGACCTGCCCGCCTACGTGGACCACCTGGCCGGGCGCATCGGCAAGCCGTCGCTGGTGGTCTGCCTGGATTCGGGCTGCGGCAACTACGAACAACTGTGGTGCACCACCTCGCTGCGCGGCCTGGCCGGCGGCAACTTCACGGTGAAGGTGCTGGAGGAAGGCGTGCACTCGGGCGATGCGTCGGGCATCGTGCCGTCGAGCTTCCGCCTGCTGCGCCAGTTGCTGTCGCGCCTGGAGGACGAGAACACCGGCAAGGTGCGCGTCGAGGGCCTGTTCGTGGACATCCCGGCAGAACGACTGGAGCAGGCGCGCCAGGCGGCGAAGGTGCTGGACACGGCGGTGTTCGACAAGTTCCCGTTCCTCCCCGGCATGAAGCCCATGGCCGATGACCTGGCGGAGCTGGTGCTCAACCGCACCTGGCGTCCGGCGCTGTCGGTCACCGGCGTGGACGGCATGCCGCCGCTGGCGTCGGCCGGCAACGTCCTGCGCCCGCACACCTCGGTGAAGCTGTCGCTGCGCCTGCCGCCCACGCTGGACGGCAAGAAGGCCGGCGAACTGCTCAAGGACGTGCTCACCCGCGACCCGCCCAACGGCGCCAGGGTCACGCTGGACCTGGAGAAGTCCTCCACCGGCTGGAACGCCCCGGCGCAGTCGCCGTGGCTGACCAGGGCGATCGATTCGGCCAGCCGCGATTTCTTCGGCGCCCCGGCCATGTACATGGGCGAAGGCGGCTCGATCCCGTTCATGGGCATGCTGGGCGAGAAGTTCCCCGGCGCACAGTTCATGATCACCGGCGTGCTGGGCCCGCACAGCAACGCGCACGGCCCCAACGAGTTCCTGCACATCCCGATGGGCAAGCGCGTGACCGCATCGGTGTCGCGTGTGATCGCCGAGCACCATCACGCCAGCCAGCGCGGCGAAACCATGGGCGCCGCCGTCGCCCCGGACAGCGGCGACCGCCACGGCGGGCATGGCTGCTGCTGACGCTGCTGCGTTCCTCATGCCTGGAAAACCCCGCTTCGGCGGGGTTTTCTTTTGGCGCCTGTCCGGCGCCGTACGACGGGATGAGCGCAGGAGCGGGTGCGCGAGGGCATCGCAGTACGCGTGCGAACCCATCTCGGTGCCTGCGCGCGGGCATCGGGATGCCTGCGCGAACCCACCCGGATGCCTGCGCGAGGGCGTCGGAGTGCCTGCGCGAACCCACCTCGGTGCCTGCGCGAGGGCATCGGGGTGCCTGCTCGAACCCACCTCGGTGCCTGCGCGAGGGCATCGGGGTGCCTGCTCGAACCCGCTTGGGTGCCTGCGCGAGGGCATCGGGGTGCCTGCTCGAACCCGCTCGGGTGCCTGGGCGAGGATATCGGGATGCTCGCGCGAACCCGCTCGGGTGCCTGCGCGAGGGCATCGGGGTGCCTGCTCGAACCCACTCGGGTGCCTGCGCGAGGGCATCGGGATGCCTGCGCGAACCCAGCCGTGTGCCTGTGCGAGGGCATCGGGATGCTCGCGCGAACCCGCTCGGGTGCCTGTGCAAGGGCATCGGGATGCTCGCGCGAACCCGCTCGTGTGCCTGTGCGACGGCACTTGAATGCGTGCTCGAACCCACCTCCGTGTCTGCGCGAGGGCATCGCGTTGCCTGCGCGAAGGCATCGCCGTGCTCACGGGCGCCATCCCTTCTCCCCTCGGGAGAAGGTGCCCGTAGGGCGGATGAGGGGGAACGTAGCGGCAGTACAGAAATGCCGATGCGCGGAGCACCGCCGATATCGACGCTTCCGTCCCGCCGGCCCTCACCCCAACCCCTCTCCCGGTGGGAGAGGGGCTCGCGTGCCTGGCTCCCTTCTCCTGTACGCGAAAACTTGGGCGTGCTCGATGGCGAAGCTAAGCACGATGACCAGGCGCAGAAACTTACGCATGCGCCCCACGCAGCCCGAGTGACTCCCAGCCACCGGACCGTCATTCCAGCGAAAGCTGGAATCCATCTACTCTTCAGGCGTGCCTACGCGAATGGAAAATCAAAATGGATCCCGGCTGGCAAGGAGCACGGATGTGCGGAGCGATGTACGAAGAACTTAGACGGACCTCCACACGTCGTGGTGAGCGCCCGAGGATCTTCGCCGTCATTCCAGCGAAAGCTGGAGTCCATTTGCTCTTCGCAATTGCCTGCACGCCGGGAAAATCAAAATGGATCCCGGCTTTCGCCGGGATGACGATGATGGGTGCGATATGGCAAGGAGCACGGATGTGCGGAGCGATGTACGGAGAACTTAGACGGACTTCCACACGTCGTGGTGAGCGCCCGAGGATCCTTGCCGTCATTCCAGCGAAAGCTGGAATCCATCTGCTCTTCAGACGTGCCTACGCGAATGGAAAATCAAAATGGATCCCGGCTTTCGCCGGGATGACGGTGATGGGGCGCGATGGCAAGGAGCACGGATGTGCGGAGCGATGTACGAAGAACTTAGACGGACCTCCACACGTCGTGGTGAGCGCCCGAGGATCTTCGCCGTCATTCCAGCGAAAGCTGGAATCCATTTGCTCTTTGCAATTGCCTGCACGCCGGGAAAATCAAAATGGATCCCGGCTTTCGCCGGGATGACGATGAGGCAAGGCCCACAGTCCGCCTTCTTGATGACGGTGACGCGGACTCACGATGCGCAAAGGTCGCCGGCACCCAACCGGGCAACTGCACGCCCCTACCCCAGCAGGTAATCGATCACCTTCTGCGCCAGTGCCTCGGCCGTGTCGCCGACGGTTTCCAGTTGTAGCTCCGCCGCTTCCGGCACTTCGTAGGGCGAGTCGATGCCGGTGAAGTTGCGCAGCTGGCCGGCACGCGCCTTGGCGTAGAGACCCTTCACGTCGCGCTGTTCGGCCACGGCCAGGGGCGTGTCGACGAAGACCTCGACGAACTCGCCCGGCGCGAACAGTTCGCGCGCCATGCGGCGCTCGGCACGGAACGGCGAGATGAAGCTCACCAGCACGATCAGTCCGGCGTCGCTCATCAGCTTCGCGACTTCGGCCACGCGGCGGATGTTCTCCACGCGGTCCTCGTCGGTGAAGCCCAGGTCCTTGTTGAGGCCGTGGCGCACGTTGTCGCCGTCGAGGATGAAGGTGTGGTAGCCCAGCGCATGCAGCCGCTTGTCCACCAGGTTGGCGATGGTCGACTTGCCCGAGCCTGACAGGCCGGTGAACCACAGCACGCGCGGCGTCTGTCCCTTGATGCGCGCACGCGCCGCCTTGTCGACGTCCAGGTGCTGCCAGTGGATGTTGCCGGCGCGGCGCAACGCGAATTCCAGCGTGCCCGCGGCGACCGTCGCGTTGGTCTGCCGGTCGATCAGGATGAAGCCGCCCAGCGCGCGGTTGTCGGCATACGCCTCGAACGCCACCGCCTGGTCGAGGTAGAGATTGCAGAAGCCGACCTCGTTGAGCTCCAGGTGCTTGGCGGCCAGGGCCTCCTGGGTGTTCACGTCGGTCTTGTGCTTGATCTCGGTGACACTGGCGCTGACGGTGCGCGTGCCGATCTTCAGCCAGTACGGCCGGCCCGGCAGCAGCGGCTGCTCGCCCATCCACAGCACGTGCGCGGCGAACTGGTCGGCGACCTGCGGCGGGCGGTGCGCGTCGGCGATGACGTCGCCACGGCTGACGTCCAGTTCGTCGCGCAGCGTCAGCGTGATCGCCTGGCCTTCGCGCGCGCCTTCCAGGTCGCCGTCGGCGGTAACGATGCGCTCGACCACCGAGCGCCGGCCCGACGGCAGCGCGACCACCTCGTCGCCCGAACGGATCGAACCGGCGGCGACGGTGCCCGCGAAGCCGCGGAAATCCTGGTTCGGACGATTGACCCACTGCACCGGCAGGCGGAAGCCGACATCGGCTCCGCTGCGCGTGGCGTCCACGGTCTCCAGGTACTCAAGCACGCTGGGGCCGTCGTACCACGGCGTGTTGGCGGAACGCTGCAGCAGGTTGTCGCCCTGCAAGGCCGACAGCGGCACCGCCTGCACGTTCGCAATGCCGAGCTGCGCGGCGAGCGCGCGGTAGCCTTCGACGATCTGGTCGAATACCGCGAAGTCGTACCCGACGAGGTCCATCTTGTTCACCGCCAGCAGCACGTGGCGGATGCCAAGCAGCGAGACGATGTAGCTGTGCCGGCGCGTCTGCGGCAGCAGGCCCTTGCGCGCATCCACCAGGACCACGGCGACATCGGCCGTGGATGCGCCGGTGGCCATGTTGCGCGTGTACTGCTCGTGCCCCGGGCAGTCGGCGACGATGAACTTGCGCTTGCCGGTGCTGAAGAACCGGTACGCCACGTCGATGGTGATGCCCTGCTCGCGTTCGGCGGACAGGCCGTCGAGCAGCAGCGCGTAGTCGATCGCCTCGCCCTGCGTGCCGTGGCGACGGCTGTCGGATTCCAGCGCCGACAACTGGTCGGCGAACAACGCGCGCGTTTCGAACAGCAGCCGCCCGATCAGCGTGCTCTTGCCATCGTCCACGCTGCCGCAGGTGATGAAGCGCAGCAGGCTTTTGGTTTCGTGCTGGGCGAGGTAGGCGGCTACATGGCGGGACTCGGGACTCGGGACTCGGGACTCGCGGGACGTGGGCGCAGCCGCGGCGGTATGTCCGGACCCGTTGCCCATCGAGCCCGCGGGCCCGGAGGCTTGCCTTTCCCCGAGTCCCGAGTCCCGGGTCCCGAGTCCCGGCTTCATCACGCTCATCAGAAATACCCCTCCTGCTTCTTCTTCTCCATCGAAGCCGACGGGTCGTGGTCGATCACGCGGCCCTGCCGTTCGGACGTGGTGGCCACCAGCATCTCCGCGATGATCTTCTCCAGCGTGTCGGCGTCGGATTCGATCGCGCCGGTGAGCGGATAGCAGCCCAGCGTGCGGAAGCGCACCTGTCGCAGCTGCGGCGATTCGCCCGGCGCGAGTGGCAGACGCTCGTCGTCCACCATGATCAGCGCGCCGTCGCGCTCCACCACGGGACGCGGGGCGGCGAAGTACAGCGACGGCACCGGGATGTTCTCGCGGTAGATGTACAGCCACACGTCCAGCTCGGTCCAGTTGGACAGCGGGAACACGCGCACCGACTCGCCCTTGTGGATGCGCGTGTTGTACAGGCTCCACAACTCGGGCCGCTGGCTCCTGGGATCCCAGCGGTGCTGCGCGTTGCGGAACGAGAAGATGCGTTCCTTCGCGCGGGACTTCTCCTCGTCGCGGCGCGCGCCGCCGATGGCCGCGTCGAAGCCATGGCGATCCAGCGCCTGCTTCAGCGCCTGCGTCTTCATCACGTCGGTGTGCACGGTGGCGCCGTGCGAGATCGGACCGATGCCCTGCGCCACGCCATCGGCGTTGGTGTGCACGCGCAGCTCGACGCCGGTTTCGGCGGCGCGGCGGTCGCGGAAGGCGATCATTTCGCGGAACTTCCAGCCGGTGTCCACGTGCAGCAGCGGGATCGGCGGACGTGCCGGATGGAAGGCCTTGAGCAGCAGGTGCAGCAGGACCGAGCTGTCCTTGCCGATTGAATACAGCATCACCGGATGGCGGAACTCCGCGGCGACCTCGCGCAGGATGTGGATGCTCTCGGCTTCGAGGCGATCGAGGTGGCTCAGGTCGACGGGCAGGCTCATCTGGTCTTGATCTGGCGGAACCGCGGTTGAATGCCTTCGGCAAAGGGCGCCTGCGACATCGGGGCACATTGTAGGAACGGCGGGGCCTGCGCCCGGAAATAAGCCCCGGGCATGAGCGCATAACCGTGCTTCCTTTCATATGGCAACGCGCGGGGCCTAGCCTGCAACGGTTCCCGCCGCCCAGTCCACCACCGATGTCGGCTTCCCTCCCCAACGTTCCGGCCGCGCTTGCCACTCCACTCACGCAGGAGCGGCTGGTGGCGCTTTCGCGCGTCACCGACGGCCTGGACGCGAACGGTCTGTGGTGGCTGTCGGGCTACGCCGCCGGTCTCGCCAGCCGCTCCAGCGCTGCCGTGCAAACGGTTCCAGCGCCCGCGACCGAGGCCCAGGCGGCGGGACGCCTCACCATCGTGTACGGCAGCCAGACCGGCAACGCCAGGCGCCTGGCCGAACAGCTGGCGCGCCAGGCCGAAACCGCCGGCGTCCATGCGCGCCTGCTGCGCGCCGACGCGTATCCCACCCGCGAGCTGAAGGACGAGCGTGCGCTGTACGTGGTCATCAGCACGCAGGGCGACGGCGATCCGCCGGACGACGCGCGCGGCCTGGTCGAGTTCATCGCCGGCAAGCGCGCACCCGAACTGAAGCAGCTGCGTTACGCCGTTCTGGCACTGGGCGATTCCAGCTACCCGCAGTTCTGCGCGATCGGGCGCCGCCTCGACGAGCGCCTGGCCGAACTGGGCGCCACGCGACTGTTCGCGCGCGGCGATGCCGACCTGGATATCGAGACGGTGTCCACACCGTGGCTGGAACAGGCCGTGGCGAAGGCGAAGGAGACGCTGAAGCCGTCCGCGCCGCTGGCCACCGTCACACCGCTGCGACCGGTTCCCGCCGCGCCGGCACACCATCGCGATGCGCCCTTCGCGGCCGAGGTGCTGCTCAACCAGCGCATCACCGCACGCGGGAGCAGCAAGGACATCCGCCACGTCGAACTGTCGCTGGAAGGTTCCGGGCTGCATTACGAACCCGGCGACGCGCTGGGCCTGTGGCCGGTGAATCCGCCGGCGCTGGTCGATGCGGTGCTGTCGGCGCTGGAACTCGACGGCGATGCGTCCGTGACCCACGCAGGACAGAGCCTGCCGCTGCGGCAGTGGCTGTCGGAAAAGCGGGAGATCACGCGCCTGGCGCGCCCGTTCGTGGCGCAGCACGCGGCGCATGCCGGCAGCGAGGCGCTCAACCGCCTGCTCGCGCCGGACCAGGCCGAAGGCTTCACGCGACTGCTGGAAGACGCGCAGGTCATCGACCTGCTGCAACAGTACCCGGCGGGCTGGTCGCCCGAGGAGATCGTGGCGGCGCTGCGTCCACTCGTGCCGCGCCTGTATTCCATCGCGTCCAGCCAGAAGGAAGTCGGCGACGAAACGCACCTCACCGTGGCGCACGTGGAGTACGACAACGGCCACGGCCCGCGCTGGGGCGCGGCCTCGCACCAGCTGGCCGCTAGCGAGGAAGGCGCACGCCTGCGCGTGTTCATCGAACACAACGAGCGCTTCCGCCTGCCTGCGGACACCAGCCGCGACGTGATCATGATCGGCCCGGGCACGGGCGTCGCGCCGTTCCGCGGTTTCGTGCAGGAACGCGCAGCGATCGGCGCGGGCGGGCGCAACTGGCTGCTGTTCGGCAATCCGCATTTCCGCAGCGACTTCCTCTACCAGGTGGAATGGCAGCAGGCGCTGAAGGACGGCGTGCTGCACCGCCTGGACCTGGCGTTCTCGCGCGACCAGCAGCAGAAGGTGTACGTGCAGCACCGCATCCAGCACAACGGGCGCGACCTGTACGACTGGCTGGAGAACGGCGCGCACCTGTACGTCTGCGGCGACGCCACGCGCATGGCCAAGGACGTGCACGCCGCGCTGCTCGCCGTCATCGCCCAGCACGGCGGCAAGTCGGCCGACGACGCCAACGACTACCTCAATACCCTGCAGCAGCAGGGGCGCTACGCGCGGGACGTGTACTGATGCGTGACCACCGGCTCGAATCCTCCCCGGCCCTTCTTTTCCAAAGGAGGGAGAACAGCGCGACGCCCATTGTTTCTTCATCCCCTGTCAGCGCGCGTTCTTTCGCTTTCTCCCCCTCTGCCAATACGCTGTCTTTCGCTTCTTCCCTCTTTGCCAGTCCGCTGTCTTTCGCTTCTTCCCTCTTTGCCAGCCCGCTGTCTTTCGCTTCTTCCCCCTTTGGAAAAGGGGGATACAGGGGGATTGGCCCGGCGGAGACCACCGCATGAGCGCCCACTCCGTCGAGGACATCAAGCAGCGCAGCGCGCGCCTGCGCGGCACGCTGCTGGAGTCGCTGGCCAACCCCGTCACCGGCGCGCTGGGCGAGGACGACCAGACGCTGATCAAGTACCACGGCAGCTACCAGCAGGACGACCGCGACATCCGCGAGGAGCGCCGCCAGCAGAAGCTCGAGCCCGCCTACGCATTCATGATCCGCACGCGCACGCCGGGTGGCGTGGTCACGCCGAAGCAGTGGCTGCAGCTGGACGACGTCGCCACGCGTTACGCCGAACGCGGCCTGCGCATCACCACGCGCCAGGCGTTCCAGTTCCACGGCGTCATCAAGACCGAACTGAAGGCCACCATGCAGGCCATCAACGCGGCGCTGATCGATACGCTGGCCGCGTGCGGCGACGTCAACCGCAACGTCGCGGTGGCCGCCAATCCGCAGCAGTCGTCCGCGCACGCCTCGGTGTGGGCCGACGCGGCCGCGCTGTCGGAACACCTGCTGCCCAACACCCGCGCCTATTACGAGATCTGGCTGGACGAGGAGCGCGTCGCCGGCAGCGGCAGCGAGGACGAGCCGGTCTATGGCGAGACCTATCTGCCGCGCAAGTTCAAGATCGGCTTTGCGATACCGCCGTACAACGACGTGGACGTGTTCGCGCAGGACCTGGGCCTCATCGCCATCGTCGAGGATGGTGCAGTGGTCGGCTACAACGTCACGGTCGGCGGCGGAATGGGCGCCACGCATGGCGACCCGGAGACCTACCCGCGCCTTGCCGACGTGCTGGGCTTCGTCACGCCGGCGCAGCTGACCGCGGTGGCCACCGCCGTGGTGACCACGCAGCGCGACTTCGGCAATCGCGTGCTGCGTAAGCGCGCGCGGCTGAAGTACACCATCGACGACGGCGGTCTGGACTGGTTCAGGCAGGAAGTCGAACGGCGCGCCGGTTTCCCTCTCTCTCCGGCGCGTCCGTTCGGCTTCGTGCACAACGGCGACCGCTTCGGCTGGATCGAGGGCGACGACGGCCGCGCGCACCTGACGCTGCGCATCCTCTCCGGTCGCATTTGGGACCGTGACGGCGTGGCGCACCTCAGCGGCCTGCGCGAGATCGCGCGCGTGCTGCACGAGAGCGGCGACGACGAAGTGCGCTTCCGCCTCACGCCCAACCAGAACCTGACCATCGCCGGCATTCCGCCGCTGCTGCGCGCGCAGGTCGACGCGCTGGTGGCGCAGTACGGGCTCGAAGGCCACGAGCAGGCCAGTCCGTTGCGCCGTAATGCATTGGCCTGCGTCGCCCTGCCCACCTGCGGCCTGGCGATGGCCGAAGCCGAGCGCTACCTGCCGGATTTCCTCGGTCAGGTCGAATCGCTGCTGGCTCGCCATGGCATCGCCGATGCGCCGATCCACCTGCGCATCAGCGGCTGCCCGAACGGATGCTCGCGCCCGTACCTGGGCGAGATCGCGCTGGTCGGCAAGGCCCCGGGCCGATACAACCTGATGCTCGGCGCCGACCACCGTGGCCAGCGCCTCAACACGCTGTACCGCGAGAACGTGGTCGAGAGCGAGATCCTCGCCGCGCTGGATCCACTGCTTGCCCGCTATGCGGCCGAACGCATCGCCGACGAAGGCTTCGGCGACTTCCTGGTGCGGCAGGACATCGTCGCGCCGAAGCCGGGCATTCCCATCCACCTGTACGCACCCACGCCCACCGAGAAAGCAGCATGAGCACCCTGCCCGATCCCGTCACCGCCGCCGAGTCGCCGCGCGCGCTGGCCGAGCTCAATGCCTGGCTCGCGCAGCGCAGCGCGGAGGAGCGCGTGGCCTGGGCGCTGGAACACACCGCAGGCGAACACGCACTGTCGTCCAGCTTCGGCGCGCAGGCCGCGGTGTCGCTGCACCTGGTCACGCGCCAGCGCAACGACCTTCCGGTGATCCTCATCGACACCGGTTATCTGTTCCCGGAAACCTACCGCTTCATCGACGACCTCACCGAGCGCCTGCAGTTGAACCTGAAGGTGTATCGCCCGCAGATCGGCATCGCCTGGATGGAAGCGCGCATGGGGCGGCTGTGGGAGAACGGGCTGGAAGGCATCGAGCGCTACAACCGCATGCGCAAGGTCGAACCGATGCAGCGCGCGCTGGCCGACCTGGGCGTGCGCACGTGGATCGCCGGCCTGCGCCGCAGCCAGACGCGCTCGCGCGCCAACATCGACTTCCTGGAACTGCGCGACGGCCGCTGGAAGCTGCACCCCATCGCGGACTGGAGCGATCGCGAAGTCTGGCAGTACCTGCAGCAGCACGACCTGCCCTATCACCCGCTGTGGCACCAAGGCTATGTCTCCATCGGCGACGTGCACACCACGCGTCCGCTGCAGCCCGGCATGAACGAGGAAGACACGCGTTTTTTCGGCCTCAAGCGTGAGTGCGGCCTGCACTTCGACAGCGAGCCGAATGCGGCGTGAGCCAGGCGTGAGTCACAGCGTCTATCGTCATTCCAGCGAAAGCTGGAATCCATTCGCGCTTTGCGCGTTCGTGTCATCAAAATCAAAATGGATCCCGGCTTCCGCCGGGATGACGGTGCGACTGGCGATGAGTGCGGCACTGAGGTATTCGCCATGCATGCTTGTCCAGCACGCCGGTGCACACAGACACTCGCCGTCATTCCAGCGAAAGCTGGAATCCATTCGCGCGTCGCATTGCCATCCAATCAAGATGGATCCCGGCCTTCGCCGGGATGACGGCGACGGACGTGAGGCGCATCGGACGGCTCAGGTGTGGATCAGCCGCCCGCCCGCAAACGACCAGTTCTCCCAGGTCGTTTCCTTGAAGGCCACCATCACGTGTTCGGGGTCCAGCCCCGCGCGTGACAGGCGTTCCATCAGATCGGCCAGCAGCTTCTTCTTGACCTTCACGCTGCGGCCGACCGACCACAGGATCTCGATCAGCACGAAGTCGTCGCCGCGCGGCGAGGCCGCGTCGGGATAGGTGCCGTCGTAGCGGAAGTCGTCCGCATCCAGCTCGAACACACGCTGGAAGCGGTCCGTTTCGGGCACGCCGGACGCCACCAGCGCGCCGTGCACGGCGTCGAGTACCGTCGTCTTGAACTCCACCGGCTTGGGTTTGCGGACGGTCAACGTGACGAGGGGCATGACGAATGCTCCGTGTTTACGTTCGGCCGGGCGGCCGTCAGGTCGTGATCGGCTGGCTCAGTTCGCGCCAGCTCGGCGCCTTCGGCCAGTGCGGTTCGAGGTTGCCTTCGAGCACGCGCCTCAGGTCGCGCCGATCCAGCTGCGGCGCGACGCCATGCAGCAGCGCCAACGCGTACTCGCGCAGCACGCGCGCACGCGGGATCACCGCCCAGGTCACGCATTCGGGCAACGCATCGGGTGCGGGCAATGCGCGCAGGTCGTCGTCGCGCGCACCCACGGCCATCTCGGCCAGCACGCCCACGCCGAGTCCCGCGCGCACGTAGGTCTTGATCAGGTCGGCGTCGCGGGCGGTCATCGCCAGTTGCGGTTCCAGGCCTGCGGTGACGAAGGTGCGGCGCAGCGACGATTCGGGCTTGTGCGAGGACTCGTAGCTGACCAGCGGATGCTCGGCGAGCTCGGCCAGCGTCGGTGCGCGCTGCAGCCTGGCCAGCGGATGCGTGCGCGGCACCAGCACTACGCGGCGCCAGCGGTACAGCGGCACGGCCACGCCGCCTTCGGGTTCGCCACCGGCGGTGCTGATGACGGCCAGGTCGGCTTCGCCGCGCGCGAGCTGTTCCAGCACCTCGCCATCGGCCGCCGCCTGCAGGTGCATGCTGACCTGCGGGAACTCGCGCTTCACCGCGGCGATCACGTCCGGCAGCACGAAGCGCGCCTGCGTGTGCGTGGTCGCGAGCACCAGCTGACCGCTGTGCTGGCCACGTTCGTTGGCGGCGTAGGCGCGGATGTTGCCCGCTTCCTCGAGGATGCGGCGCGCGTGCATCAGCACGCGCTCGCCCGCTGGCGCGATCGATTCCAGGCTGCGGCCCTTGCGCGTGAACAGCTGGAAGCCCAGTTCGTCCTCCAGCTGCTTGAGCTGCTTGGACAGGCCGGGCTGGGTGGCGTGCACGCGCTCGGCGGCCAGCGTGATGTTGAGGCCGGAGTCGGCGATGGCGACGAGGTAGCGGAGCTGGGTAAGGGTCATGTCGAAGCGAACGGAGGCGAGGTCGGGGCGGGCCCGCGCAGGCGGGCGGAGGTCGGTCGGGACGGCCGTCGACAGCTCACCGCGTTCATATATCGCTCGATACGAATAAAGGGATGGAAGAAAACTACCCCGCCCGGCCCGCGCTGTCCAGCACGCGCGGCGATCATTCCGAATGGGTATGACGCCAGACGCCTGCGTCATTTCCGCGCGAGGAACCGGGTGGGTAGCGTCCACGATATCGCCCCCCTCGTCCCGGCATCGACGCCATGGCCAGCCCACTGTTTCCCGTTTTCGCCGACCTGCGCGACCGCGCCGTGCTGGTGGTGGGCGGCGGGACGGTGGCGCTGCGCAGGGCCACTGCCCTGCTCGACGCTGGCGCCGTGGTGCGCGTGGGCGCGCCCGTGCTGAATGCGGAATTGGCCGCGTTGGTGGACCAGGCGCGCATCGAACACCTGCGTGGCGAGTTCCAGCCGCATTGGCTTGATGGCGCATGGCTGGTCATCGCCGCCACCGACGACGAGGCAGTCAATCGCGCCGTGGCCGAGGCCGGCGACGCGCGACGCGTGTGGGTCAACGTGGTCGACGACGCGCAGGCGTCCAGCGTGCAGATTCCCGCGCGCGTCGACCGCGGTCCGCTGCAGATTGCGATTTCCAGCAGCGGCGCCGCGCCAATGCTCGCGCGTCACGTGCGCGAGCGACTGGAAACGCAGTTCGACGAATCGCTGGGCGAACTGGCCGAACTGCTCGGCCGCGAGCGCGCGCGCATCCGTGCGCGCCATCCGCAACTGTCGCAGCGGCGTCGCTTCTTCGAGCGCCTGCTGGATGGTCCGATCCCGCGCCTGCTGCGGCAGCGTCGGCACCTGGCCGCCGAGCGCGAACTCGCCAGCGCACTCAACCAACCCGCGTTCGACGTGCGCGGCTCGGTCGCACTGGTCGGCGCGGGCCCCGGCGACCCCGGCCTGCTGACGCTGCGCGGCCTGCGCGTGCTGAACGAGGCGGACGTGGTGCTGCACGACCGCCTGGTCAGCGATGAGGTGCTGCAGCTGGTGCGCCGCGACGCGCAGCGCATCGAGGTCGGCAAGCAGGCCGGCAACCATCACGCGACGCAGGAGCAGATCCATGCGTTGATGCTGCAGCACGCGCACGAAGGCAAGCGCGTGGTGCGACTGAAGGGCGGCGATCCGTTCGTGTTCGGCCGCGGCGGCGAGGAGCTCGAAGTGCTGCGTGCGCACGGCATCGATTACGAAGTCGTGCCTGGCATCACCGCCGCGCTGGCGTGCGCCGCCTATTCGGGCGTGCCGCTCACCCATCGCGAACATGCGCAGTCCGTCCGCCTGGTCACCGCGCACCACAAGGATTCGCTGACCAGCCTGGACTGGGCCGCGCTGGCGCAGGAACGACAGACGCTCGTGGTGTACATGGGCGTGGCGGGACTGGGCGAACTGGCTTCGCAGTTGGTTGCGCACGGTCGCGGTGCATCCACGCCGTTCGCGATCGTCGAGAACGGCTCGCGCGCGAACCAGCGCGTCATCACCGGGACGCTGGACCAGCTGGCTGAACACGCGCGGCAGCACGACGTGCAGTCGCCCGCGCTGCTCATCGTCGGCGAAGTCGCCGCGCTGGCCGGAACGCTGCACTGGTTCGGCGATGCACCGCTGGGCGCGTCACAGGACATCGCGGAGGCGGCCTGACGCATCACGAATACGATTTCATGAACGAACGCATAGCCGGGCACCACGCGATTTGACCGGCTTCGGCCGATACATCCGTGTCCAACAGGATCGGCACCCGGAACCCAGAGAAGGAAAGACCCCATGGCCATCTACGACAACATCCTCGACACCATCGGCAGCACGCCCATCGTCAAGCTGCATCGCATCGCGCCGAAGCACGTGACGCTGTACGCGAAGGTGGAGTCGTTCAACCCCGGCGGCTCGGTCAAGGACCGCCTCGCACTGGCCATCGTGCTCGATGCCGAGCGCAGGGGCCTGCTCAAGCCGGGCCAGACCATCGTGGAAGCGACGTCGGGCAACACCGGCATCGCACTGGCGATGGTCGCCGCCGCACGCGGATATCCCTTCGTCGCGGTGATGACGGAAACGTTCTCCATCGAACGCCGCAAGCTGATGCGCGCCTACGGCGCCAAGGTGATCCTGACGCCGGCCGCCGAGCGCGGCACGGGCATGGTGCGCCGGGCGAAGGAATTGGCGGAGAAGCACGGCTGGTTCCTCGCGCGCCAGTTCGAGAACGAGGCCAATCCAGCCTATCACCGCAGCACCACCGGTCCGGAAATCCTGCGCGACTTCGCCGGCAAGCGCCTGGATTACTTCGTCAGCGGCTGGGGCACGGGCGGCACCATCACCGGTGCCGGCGAAGTGCTGAAGCTGGCGCGCCCCGACCTGCGCATCATCGCCAGCGAACCGGCGGGCGCCGCGTTGCTGTCGGGCAAGGAGTGGCAGCCGCACAAGATCCAGGGCTGGACGCCGGACTTCCTGCCGGCGGTGCTCAGCCGCACCATCGCCGACGAAGTGCTGCCGGTGGACGAGGTGCTGGCGCGCGACACCGCACGCCGCCTTGCTGCCGAGGAAGGCCTGTTCGTCGGCATTTCCGCAGGCGCGACCGTGGCGGCTGCATTGAAGGTGGCCGAACAGGCGCCAGAAGGTTCGGTGCTGCTGGCGGTATTGCCGGACACCGGCGAGCGCTATCTGTCGACGTTCCTGTTCGAAGGCGTGGCCGAGGGTTCGGACGACGAATGGCTGGCGTCGCTGGACAAGGAAGCCGTCGCCGCCTGATGTCGGCCTCACGCCGCTGACACGGCGCCGGCCTGCGTGGGCCGGCCCTTCGCGTGTCTGCGCCCTTCCTCCGTTCTTGCATTCCCCGTCACGCGCCGGCCCGCTACCCTGTGCGCCTGCGGCCGATGCCGCACGGAGAATGCATGAGCGCTGTGCCCGGACCCACCGTTGCCACGTCCCTGCCCGATGCCGCCGCGGCGGAGGAGCGCGCCAACGCGCGCCTGGCCTGGGCGCGCAACGCCACCGACGTGAAGGAGCTTGAACTGCAGCGCGCATCGGTGGACGCGGGCTACCGCAGCTACTGGCGCGCGCAGGTCGGCGACGGCAGCCGCATCGTCATGGACTCGCCGCCCGAACTCGAAGACGTGCGCCCGTGGCTGCGCATGCGCGCCCTGCTCGCCAGCGGCGGCGTGCGCGTGCCGCAGGTCCTGATGGAGGACACCGCGAACGGCTTCGTGCTGATGGAAGACCTGGGCGGGCCGACGCTGGCGCAGGTCATCGATGCCGACAACGCCGACGCGCAGTTCGACGCGGCCATCAAACAGCTGTTGCGCCTGCAGAAGATCCAGCCGCCGCTGGGTATGGGCGAGTTCGGCCATGCGCTGCTGCAGCGCGACGCCGGATTGTTCGAGGACTGGTTCCTGCGACGCCATCTCGGCCTGGAACTCGATGCCGACGATCTGCAGCGGCTGGAAGAAGCGCAGGGCCTGCTGATGGACAACGCGCTGCAGCAGGCGCGCGTGGTCACCCATCGCGATTTCATGCCGCGCAACCTGATGCCGGTCGACGACGGCCCGGCTGTGCTCGACTTCCAGGACTGCGTGGTCGGTCCGGTCGCGTACGACCCCGTGAGCCTGTTCAAGGACGCGTTTTTGAGCTGGCCGATCGAACGCGTGGACGAATGGCTGGCGCGCTACCACGCGCGTGCGCTGCAGGCGCGTATCCCGGTGCCGCACCTGCCAGAGTTCCGCCGCGACGCCGACTGGCTCGGCGTGCAGCGGCACCTGAAGATCCTGGGCATCTTCGCGCGCCTGCACTACCGCGACGGCAAGAGCCGCTACCTGCCGGACGCACCGCGCTTCATCACCTATCTCGACGAAGTGCTGCCGCGCTACCGCGAGCTCGATCCGCTGCGCGAGGTGCTGGACGTGCGCATCCGCCCCGCGATGGAACGCATGCCACTGCCGTCGCCTTGAACCTCACGCACCGGAGCCCTGCTTGAAAGCGCTGATCTTTGCCGCCGGCCTCGGCGAACGCATGCGGCCGCTCACAAACCACACGCCCAAGCCGCTGCTCGAAGCCGGCGGAAAGCGGCTGATCGAGTGGCACCTGGAGAAGCTCGCGGCGATCGGCGTGCGCGACGTGGTCATCAACACCAGCTGGCTGGCGGAGCAGTTCCCGAAGACGCTCGGCGACGGCTCGCGCTGGGGCCTGTCGCTGCACTGGTCCTACGAAGGCGGCACGCCGCTGGAAACCGGCGGCGGCATGCTGCATGCGCTGCCGCTGCTGGGCGACGAGCCCTTCCTGCTGGTCAACGGCGACATCTGGACGGATTACGACTTTGGGCGGTTGCCGGGCGAACCTTCGGGCTTTGCCCATCTGGTGATGGTCGATCGGCCGCCGCAGGCGACTCAGGGCGATTTCGCACTGGATCACGAAGGCTTTGTCCGCAGTGAAGGCGCGTATCGCCTCACGTACTCCGGCATCGGAGTATATCGGCCGCAGTTACTCGATGGATGGCGCGCGCACAGCAGTGATGCCGGTGCGGACGAAGCTCCACCACGTTTTCGCCTCGCGCCGATCCTGCGCGCGCACATGGCCGAAGGGCGTATCACCGGGGAACATCACCGCGGCCGCTGGACCGACGTGGGCACGCCTGAACGGCTGGCGAAACTGGAGCAGGAACTCGCCGAAGCAATTTAGTCCCTCCCCCTACTACGAGTCCCGTCCCGTGCTTCGAGCCCCTCTCCCCCGGGAGAGGGGTTGGGGTGAGGGTCGGGACGCGCAGACACGGCCCAAGTCGCGATTAACCGATGCAGCGGAGGGGATGATGCAGTCGAAGTTGGATTCCCGCCTGCGCGGGAATGACGAGCAGCAGCAACGCTTCTGGTGAAGTTCGAGGCACCGTCGCGTCCCGCCTTCGCGGGAATGACGAACGGCATGTGGCTTCCCGCGTCATTGCGTAAGCGTGAAAAGTCCTTGGATTCCCGCCTTCGCGGGAATGACGAGCAACAACAACGCTTCCGGCAAGTTCGAGGCACCGTCGCGTCCCGCCTTCGCGGGAGTGACGAACGGCATGTGGCTTCCCGCGTCATTGCGTAAGCGTGAAACGTCCTTGGATTCCCGCCTTCGCGGGAATGACGAGCAACAACAACGCTCCGGCAAGTTCGAGGCACCGTCGCGTCCCGCCTTCGCGGGAATGACGAACGGCACGTGGCTTCCCGCGTCATTGCGTAAGCGAAACGTTCTTAGATCCCCGCTTCGCGGGAATGGCGAGCAACAGCAATGCTTCCGGTGATGTTCGAGGCACCTTCGCGTCCGGCCTTCGCGCGATGGCGAACAGCACGCGGCTCACCACGCCGTTGCGTAAGCGTGAAGCGTTCCCTGGATGTTCGGCTACGCCGAATTAAAGCGGAGCCCGCCTTCGCGGGAATGGCGAGCAACAGTCAGGTAACGTCCGACGCGCTGGTGATATCGAGCGACCGTCGCATCCCGCCTTCGTGGGATGACAGCACTTCAACCCTCGCCCTTCTCCAGCGTCTGCCGCAAAAACGGCACCGTGATGCGCCGCTGCGCGGCAAGCGATGCGCGATCCAGCCGGTCGAGCAGTGCCGTGAGTCCGCCCAGGTCGCGCCCCACACGCCGCAGCAGCCAGTCCAGTGCCGCGTCCTCCAGCATCAGGCCGCGCCGCTGCGCGCGCTGGCGCAGCACTTCGCGTCGCCCTTCCTCGTCGAGCGGGCCCAGCGTGATGCGCGTGCACTGACCCAGTCGCGAACGCAGGTCCGGCAGGCCGAGTCCGATCGCGTCGGGGATGTCGCGCGCGGCGTACAGCAGCACCACGCCGGCGGCCCGCGCGCGGTTGTGCGCGTCGAACAGGGCGACTTCGTCCTCGCGCTGCCCGGCGATGACATCCAGTCCGTCCAGTGCGATCAGGTCGTTGCCTTCCAGCGCTTCGAGTGCGTCGCGCAGGCGCCCCGCCGCCGCGACCAGCGGCAGGTAGGCCGCGCGCCGTCCGGCCGCTTCGGTGGCCGCACAGGTCGCCAGCAGTAGATGGGTCTTGCCCACGCCCGCGGGGCCGGCGACGTACACGCTGTCGCGGCTCGCGTGCGCGCCCTGCGCATGCGTGCCCTGGGAGAGCGCGCGCAGCTGTTCGATCGCACCGGCAGGCGCATGCACGAACGCGTCCAGCCGCTGGTCCGGCGGATAACGCAGGGCCAGCGGCAACTGCGGAACACTCACTGCGATCACTCCGGCTTGCGTTCCACCGGCGGCGTCACGTCGGTGATGATCACCGGCTCGTCCGACAGTGGGTGCTCACCCACGTACAGCCTGCTGTGGCGATAGCGCTCCTGCGCGTAGCGCAGCAGCACGTTGACCACCGCCGCCACCGGCAGCGCCAGCAGCATGCCGAGGAAGCCGAACAACTGGCCGCCAGCGAGCACGGCGAAGATCACCGCCACCGGATGCAGGCCGATGCGATCGCCCACCAGCTTCGGTGTCAGTACGTAGCTCTCGATCACCTGGCCGATGCCGAACACCACCAGCACGCCGGCAACGTGCTGCCAGTCGCCGTACTGCACCAGTGCGGCGATCACGCCCAGGATGATGCCGCTGGCCGGTCCCAGGTACGGGACGAAGGTCAGCAGGCCGGCGATCAGGCCGATGAGGATGCCCAGGTCCAGGCCCACTGCCCACAGGCCCAGGCCGTACATCACGCCCAGCACCAGCATCACCAGGAACTGCCCGCGCAGGAACGCGCCGAGCACGTCGCTGGATTCGCGCGCCAGCCGGTTCACGGTGGGCAGGTGGTCGCGCGGGATCAGCGAGGCCACGCGCTCCACCAGGTTGTCCCAATCGCGCAGGAAGAAGAACGTGATGATCGGCAGCAGCGCGACGTTGGCCACCAGGCCGATCACCGCGAAACCAGAGCGCGACAGGTAGCCCAGCAGCGTGGTCGCCACGCCGCCGGCGCTGTCCCAGTTGTCGCGCAGCAACTGCCACAGGTGGCCGAAGTCCAGCCACTCGCTGATTTCCACGCGCAGGCGCTGCTCCACCCACGGCACCGCGGTGAGCATGAACCAGTCGCGGTAATGCGGCAGCGATTCGATCAGCGTGGCGATCTGGCGCTCGATCAACGGCACGAGGATCAGCAACGCTGCCAGCACGATCAGCGCCATCATCGTGAACACCAGCGTCACCGCGGTGTTGCGCGAACGCCCGGCGCGCTCGAGCCGGTCGACCAGCGGATCGCCCAGCCACGCCAGCATCAGCGCGAACACGAAGGGCGAGAGGATCGGCGCGAGCAGCCAGATCAGCCAGAAAACGCCAAGACCCAGCGCCGCCCACTGCAGGCGGCGCAGGAATCGCGCGATGTCGTCCAGTGCTTGCGATTGCATGCGTGTCCCCGTCAACGCAGCCGGTAAACCGGCGGCTGGCCTTCCAGGCCTTCCAGCACATCGACCACGCCATCGCGGCCGAGCAGGCGGTGCAGGCCCGGCAAGCCGCTGACCAGGTCCAGTTCGTACTCCAGCCCCTGCGGCGTCGCGCGCACCGGCGTCGCGCGGCGCACGACGGAAAGCTTCTGCAGGTACGCGGCCAGGCGGATGAAGTCGTCGCTGCTGTCGACGCCCGCGAACGTGACGCGGTACGCGCCCGGCTCGCCGGTCGGCGCGCGCTTGGCGTAACGCTTCATCAGCGCGTCGGCCGCACCGTCGGCGCCGCTGGCCATCAGCTGGCGCGCATCGGCGCCGGTCTGCGACCAGTTGGCGAGGACCTTGCCGGCGTCAACGAAGGTCCAGTCGGCCTTCCAGCCGGCCGTGGCGTCGCGGTACAGCTTGCCGATCAGCTGCATCGGGGGGCTGTAGCGGGCCGAAGCGCGCGCGACGGCGGCGCTGTCGCCACGCCAGATCGCGCCAACCGCGGCCTGCTCGGCCGCATTGCCGGCCGGCAGGCCGAGCTTGTAGCCGCGCTCCACCGCACGGTTCAGCGCGGGACGTGCTGCGTTGACCTGGGGCAGGCCCACCAGGCGCGGGCCGCTGCCGTCGTCGATGGCCAGCCACAGCACCGGCTTGGGCCGCGGCTGCGGCCAGATCGGGATGCCCAGCGTGGCGATCAGGTCGTTGACCGCCTCCTCGTCGAAGCGCACCACCAGCATGGTGTTGAAGCTCGGCGCACCGGTGGGCCCCAGGCCCTCGTCCTGGCGGTAGTCGTAGCCTTCGACGTAGGTCCTGGCCTGGCGCAGTTCCTGGCCGACGCCCGGTCGCGAAGCGACGCTGCGGTCACCCGACAGCTTGCCCAGGACCTGCGCCAGCGCACGCGCGAACGCGCCGTTGCGCTCGGCCTCGCCCTGCCCGTTCACCCGCACTTCGGTGGCGTAGATGCCCTCAGCGCGGGCGCGATCGCCTTCCACGCGCTGCGCGGTCGCGGCGAAGCTGGCCAGCAGCAGGACGGCGGTGATCGCCAGCCCGTGGATCTGCCGCAGCAGGGCGATACCCCTGCGCGTGCGCGGATTTCCCGTGCGGATTGCCCGAACCATCGCTGTCCCTGGAGGTGCGTAATGACCCGAAATGGTGCCGCAGCGGCGTCGGCCCGTCCATTCACGGCCGTCACAGCCGCTGCGACTGGTAAAATCGCCGCTTCATCTTTCCGCGACCGCCGAGGCCGCCGTGTCCCCGAACTCCCCCTCCGTCCCCACTCCGCTCACCTACCGTGACGCCGGCGTCGACATCGACGCGGGCAACGAAGTGGTCGAGCGCATCAAGCCCCTCGTCAAGCGCAGCTTCCGTCCGGAGGTGATGGGCGGCCTGGGCGGTTTCGGCGCGCTGTTCGACCTGTCGGGCAAGTACAAGGAGCCGGTCCTGGTCTCCGGCACGGACGGCGTGGGCACCAAGCTCAAGCTGGCGCAACAGCTCAACCGCCACGACACCATCGGCATCGACCTGGTCGCGATGTGCGTCAACGACGTGCTGGTGCAGGGCGCCGAGCCGCTGTTCTTCCTCGACTACTTCGCGACCGGCAAGCTCGACGTGGACACCACGGTCGCGGTGGTGGGCGGTATCGCGAAGGGTTGCGAGCTGTCGGGTTGCGCGCTGATCGGCGGCGAGACCGCGGAGATGCCCGACATGTACCCGCCGGGCGAATACGACCTGGCCGGCTTCTGCGTGGCCGCCGTGGAGAAGTCCAAGCTGCTGGACGGCAGCAAGGTGCGCGAAGGCGACGTGCTCATCGGCATCGCCTCCAGCGGCCCGCATTCCAATGGCTATTCGCTGGTCCGCCGCATCTACGACCGAGCGGGCCGCCCGGCCGACGTGGACGTCGGTGGCGTGAAGCTGATCGATGCGCTGATGGCGCCGACCGCGCTGTACGTGAAGCCGGTGCTCGAACTGCTGGCCGCGCACGACCTGCATGCGATGGCGCACATCACCGGTGGCGGCCTCACCGAGAACATCATCCGCGTGATCCCGGACGGCCTGGGCCTGGACATCGAAGCAACCGCCATCGTGCTGCCGCCGGTGTTCGACTGGCTGCAGCGCGAAGGTGCGGTGCCCAGCGAGGAAATGTGGCGCACCTTCAACTGCGGCGTCGGTTTCGTGCTGGTCGTCGCGCCGGACGAAGCGGCCAAGATCGGTGCGGACCTCGATCGCCTCGGCCTGCGCCACCGTCCGATCGGCCAGGTGGTGAAGGCCGGCGGCGGCGAACGCGTGCGCATCGGCTGAGACCTTCCATGCAGCGCATCGCGATGCTCGCCTCGGGCCGGGGCAGCAACCTGCAGGCCATCCTCGACGCCATCGCGTCCGGCACGCTCCCGGCGCAGGTGGTCGGCGTCTTTTCGGACAAGCCGGGCGCAGCGGCGCTGGAACGCGTGCCCGCGGATTTGCGCTGGAGCGCCGACCCGAAGTCGTTCGCATCGCGCGAAGGCTTCGATGCCGCGCTGGGCGATGCGATCGCGGCCGTACAGCCGGACTGGATCGTCTGCGCTGGCTACCTGCGGATCCTGGGCGATGCGTTCGTCGAGCGCTTCCGCGGTCGCCTGCTCAACATCCATCCCTCGCTGCTGCCCAAGTTCCGCGGGCTGCGCACGCACGCACGCTGCATCGCCGAAGGCGACCGCGAGCACGGCGCCAGCGTGCATTTCGTGATCCCGGAACTGGACGCGGGCACGGTCATCGCGCAGGCGCGCGTCCCGGTGCATCCGGGCGACGATGCCGACACGCTGGCCGCGCGGGTGCTGGAGGTCGAACATCCGTTGCTGATCGCCGTGCTGCGGCTGGCGGTGGCCGGCCGGCTGGCTGAACGGGGAACCAACGTCGCCGTCGACGGTCATCCTTTGTTTACACCGCTGCTCCTAGATTCCGCCGGTGCGCTGCGGTCCCCGGACGCCGGCACACCACTCTGACGCCCCGCCTGACGCCGGCGCCCCTCTCCTGCGACGTTCGATGAAGCGCCTCCACCGCGTCCTGCCCCTCCTCGTTCTTGCCACGTTCTCCGCACCGGCCTTCGCGCTGGAGCCGTTCGTCGCCAATTACCAGATCTTTGCCAACGGCAAACCGATGGGCGAGGCGACGATGCAGGTCGTGCACGACAGCGCCCCCGGCCGCTGGCGCATGGACCTCAACATGCGCGGCACCCGCGGACTGGTCGGCCTGGCGGCGGTCAACGCCCAGCAGAGCACGGTGTTCGACACGATCGGCGAGACCTATCGCCCGCTCAGCCAGAGCACGGTCCGCAAGGCCGTGTTCCTGGGCAAGCAGATCACCGGCGTCTACGACTGGAACACGCGCACGGCGCGGTGGACGGGCGATCTGAAGAAGACCCGCCAGGCGCCGGTGCCGCTGCAGGACGGCGACATGAGCGGCCTGCTGATCAATCTCGCCATCATCCGCGACGCACAGCCCGGCAAGACGCTGCAGTACCGGTTCGTCGACAACGGTCGCGCGCGCGACCACCAGTACACCGTCGCGCAGGAGCTCGAGGGCGTGAGCATCGACGGCATGGGCTTCAATGCCATGCGCGTGAGCCGCGTTCAGGGGGCAGGCAACGATGAGACGGTAGTGTGGGTCGTCGATGGCGTGCCCACGCCGGTCCGCGTCCTCCAGCGCGACAACGGCGAAGACACCTATGACCTGCGCCTGGTCGACTACAAAGGAGTTCCGTGATGGCCCAGACCCTGTCCCGAACGATCCGCAAGCGAACGGCCGCGGCCTTCGTCGCCCTCGCCCTGTGCGCCGCCAGCCTGCCCGCACTGGCCGTGAAGCCATTCACCGCCGATTACCAGGCCAGCTACATGGGCATGCAGGGCAACGGCCGCATGACCCTCGCCGCCGATGGCGCGAACCGCTGGAAGTACAGCCTGAGCGTGAGCAGCCCGCTGGCCAACCTGCGCCAGTCCACCGTGTTCGAGGAGAACGGCGGCCAGTGGCGCCCGCTGTCGGGCAGCGACAGCTCGAAGGTGCTCACCAAGAACCAGACGCGCAACGCGACCTACGACTGGTCGCGCGGCGTCGCGACGTGGACGGGCGACGTGAAGCCCGAACGTGCCGGCCCCATCAAGCTGCAGAGCGGCGACATGGACGCACTGCTGATCAACCTGGCCGTCGTGCGCGACCTCAAGGCCGGCAAGCCGATGAACTACCGCATGGTCGAGGACGGCCGCGTGCGCGAGCTGAGCTATTCCGTTGCCGGGAAGGAGCAGATCACCATCGGCGGACAGGCGAAGCAGGCCACCAAGATCGTCAGCACGCACGGCGACAAGCAGACCATCGCCTGGATCGTGGACGGCATGCCGGTGCCGGCGCGCATCCTGCAGCGCGACAAGGGCGAGGATGCCATCGACCTGCGCGTGGTCGGCGTGCGCTGAGCTTCCACCGCGAAACAGAAAGCCCCGCACATGCGGGGCTTTTTTGTAGCCGCGTCTTCAGTGCGTCACTGCGGCTTGAGCACCGTGCGGCAGTCCACGCGCAGGGTTTCGTCGCTGCCGCGCCGCGAATACGCGCGACACTCGCGCGCACCGTCGTGCGTGACCTCCACCGTCACCGCGTAGAACGACTGCAGCATTTCGCTCATGGACACGGTGCCGTCGCCGTTCCAGTCCATGTCCTTGCGTTCGATGCCACGCGTGGCCGCCGCGCCGGTGAAGTGCAGCCACGCCACGATGATCAGCAGCATCACGAAGAAACCGAGGGTGGCAATGCGCCGCGCCGTGAGCGGGGCGCGCTTGCCGGTGAGATCGATCAGTGCCATGCGCGCCTCAGCCTGCGATACGGCGGATATTCGCACCCAGGCCCGACAGCTTCTCCTCGATGTTCTCGTAGCCGCGGTCGAGGTGGTAGATGCGATCGATGGTGGTGGTGCCTTCGGCGACCAGGCCGGCAAGCACCAGCGAGGCCGACGCGCGCAGGTCGGTGGCCATCACCGGCGCACCGCTCAGGCGCTTCACGCCGCGCACGATGGCCGTGTGGCCTTCTACGCGGATGTCCGCGCCCAGGCGCTGCAGTTCCGACACGTGCATGAAGCGGTTTTCGAAGATGGTCTCGTTGATCACGCCCACGCCGTCGGCGATGCAGTTCAATGCCATGAACTGCGCCTGCATGTCGGTCGGGAACGCCGGGTGCGGTGCGGTGGTGAGGTCGACCGAACGCGGACGGCGCCCCTGCATGTCGAGGGTGATGCGATCGCCGTCGATGGTGATGTCGGCACCGGCTTGCTTGAGCTTGTCGATCACCGCGTCCAGCGTGTCCGGGCGCGTGCGGCGCACCGTGACGCGACCGCCGGTCATCGCGGCCGCTACCAGGAAGGTGCCGGTCTCGATGCGGTCGGGCAGCACGTCGTGGCTGCCACCATGCAGGCGCTCCACGCCGTGCACGACGATGCGGCCGCTGCCGGCATGTTCGATGTTGGCGCCCAGGGCATTGAGGCAATCGGCCAGGTCGACGATCTCCGGCTCCATCGCCGCGTTCTCCAGCACGCTGGTGCCTTCGGCGAGCGCGGCAGCCATCAGCACATTCTCGGTACCGGTGACGGTGACCATGTCGAACACGAAGCGGGCACCCTTCAGGCGCCCGTTGCGACGCGCCTTGATGTAGCCGTTCTCGACGGTGATGTCCGCGCCCAGCGCCTGCAGGCCCTTGATGTGCTGGTCGACCGGACGCGAGCCGATCGCGCAGCCGCCCGGCAGCGAGACTTCGGCCGCGCCGAACTTCGCCAGCAGCGGGCCCAGCACCAGCACCGATGCACGCATGGTCTTGACCAGCTCGTACGGCGCGACGTGGCTGTGCACGGTGGTCGGATCGACCACGATGCCGCGGCCGCGACCGGGCTTTCCGTTGACGCTGATGGTGCCTTCATCGACGGTGATGCCCGCACCCAGCTCACCCAGCAGCTTGGCCGTGGTCACCACGTCGTGCAGGTGCGGCACGTTGCTGATCGACACCGGACCATCGGCGAGCAGCGTCGCGCACAGGATCGGCAGCACGGCGTTCTTCGCGCCGGAAATCTGTACTTCGCCGTTGAGCGCGGCGCCGCCTTCCACAACGATCTTCTGCATGTTCGGGGATTCGATTCGGGATTGGGGGAACGAAGGTGCGGGTGTTCGCGCGTCACGGGCCTACCGAAGCCCGGATCACGAATTCCCGCTGCCCGCTTCTTCCGGCGTGAGCGTCTTCAGTGCGAGGGCGTGGATCTCGCCGCCCATGCGCTCGCCCAGGGTGGCGTAAACCATGCGATGGCGCGCCAGCGGCAGCTTGCCGCGGAACGCCTCCGACACGACGGTGGCCTCGAAATGCACGCCGTCGTCGCCGTGGACGTCGGCGCGTGCGCCGGGCAGGCCCTGTTCGATCAGCTGGCGGATGGTGTCGGGATTCACTCGGGACCTCGATGGCTGGCCGGCAGCGGCCACGCACGTCGCGGAGGACCGTTGCCCGGCATTGACGGGCGTTTGGCGGACGAACCGCTTAGAATTGACGGATTAGCCTAGCGGAAAGGCCCCCGGTCCGAAATGGCAAGCATCCCCGTCCCTGCTCCCGTACATGCCGACTACGTCGACGACCCGGCCGCGCTGGCCGCCAGTGGCCGCCGCGTGTTCGAGACCGAGGCCCAGGCCCTGTCCGCGGTCGCTGCCCGCATCAATGGCGACTTCAGCGCCGCCTGCCGGCTGATCCTCGCCTCCCAGGGGCGCGTGGTGTGCACGGGCATGGGCAAGTCCGGCCATATCGCGCGCAAGATCGCGGCGACGCTGGCGTCCACCGGCACCCCGGCCTTCTACGTGCATCCGGGTGAAGCCGGTCACGGCGACCTGGGCATGATCACCGACGTCGACATCGTGCTGGCGCTTTCGTACTCGGGCGAAAGCGACGAGGTGCTGATGCTGCTGCCGGTGCTCAAGCGCCAGGGCAACAGGCTGATCGCGATGACGGGACGGCCGGCTTCCTCGCTGGCGCGCGAGGCCGACGTGCACCTGGACGTGAGCGTGCCAGCCGAGGCCTGTCCGCTGGCGCTGGCGCCGACGTCCAGCACCACTGCCTCGCTGGCGATGGGCGATGCGCTCGCGGTGGCCCTGCTCGACGCCCGCGGCTTCACGGCCGACGACTTCGCGCGCTCGCATCCGGCCGGTTCGTTGGGCCGCCGCCTGCTGCTGCACATCGCCGACATCATGCATGCCGGCGACGACGTGCCGCGCGTGCATGCCGACGCCAGCATCAGCGAAGCGCTGGTGGAGATGAGCCGCAAGCGCCTGGGCATGACCGCGGTGGTCGACGGCGACGGTCGCCTGCTGGGCCTGTACACCGACGGCGACCTGCGCCGCACGCTGGACGACGATCGCGTCGACCTGCGCAACACGCGCATCGTCGAAGTGATGACCCGCTCGCCCAAGACCATCGGTTCGGATGCGATGGCCATCGAGGCGGCGCAACTGATGGAAGCGCACAAGATCAGCGGCCTGCTGGTGGTGAACGACGAAGGCCGCGTCGTTGGTGCGCTCAACATTCATGACCTGTTGCGCGCGCGGGTGGTTTAACCGCGTGGATCGGGGCTCGCGGAGCTCCTCGGCCGCCCGACATCCCTCGCCGCCGGCTTGATTTCCCAACGTTCAATCACCAATCCGACCACGTGCCCTACAGCCATCTCAACGACTATCCGGCCGACATCCGAGAACGCGCAGCGCGCGTTCGCCTGGCGTGTTTCGACGTCGACGGCACGTTGACCGACGGCCGCCTGTACTTCACCGACGACGACGTGGAGATGAAGGCATTCCACGTGCATGACGGCCAGGGTCTCACGCTGCTGCGCAAGTGTGGCATCGAGGTCGCCTTCATCACGGCGCGCGGCGGCACCGTCGCGCAACGACGCGGCGGTGACCTGGGCATCGCCGAGGTACACGTGGGCGTGCGCGACAAGCTCGCGTGCGTGCGCGAGATCGCCGGCCGCCTGGGCCTGGGCCTGGATGAAGTGGCCTTCATGGGCGACGACCTCGCGGACCTGCGCGTGATGCTGCAGACCGGTTTTGCCGTGTCGCCCGGCGATGCGCATCGCTGGGTGAGCGAGCGCGTGCACTGGCGCACTGCCGCACACGGCGGCAATGGCGCGGTGCGCGAGTTCTGCGACCTGCTGCTCGCTGCGCAGGGCCACGCCGAACGACTGCTGGCCGAACTCACCCATGTCGAAGGTCTGCGGGTGGAGGGTAACGCGTGAGCTGGCGCGCCATTCTCACCATCGTGTTGCTGGCAGGCGCACTGCTGAGCGGCTGGGCATGGTGGGTCCAGCGCGACCGCAGCGAGGCAGGCGGCCCCGTCGCGGAACGACCGGATTACGTGCTGCACGATTTCGAGATCGTGACCCTCGACGAGAACGGCCGCGAAGCGTTCACCCTGACGGCGCCGCGCCTGCAGCGCGACCCGACCGTGAAGACGATGGACATCGCGACTCCCATCTTCCACATCCCGCCGCGCCAAGGCAGCCAGGCCTCCGCGTGGGAAGTGCGTTCCCAGACCGGCTGGGTCAGTGCACGGGGCGAGGAACTTCGCCTGCGCGGCCAAGTCCAGGCGAAGAGCACCAACGCCGACGGCAAGCCGATCAAGGTCGCGACGGAGGAACTGAACGTTTTCCCGAACGACCGGCGTGCCACGTCGACCGCCAAGGTAACCGTCACGCAGCCGGGCCTTATACTGAACGGCCGTGGGCTCCAAGCCGACCTCGATGCCAAGCGCATCATCCTCCAGAACGACGTCAAGGCCCGATATGAACGTGCTGCACCTTAGCCTGCTGCTGGCCCTGGCGCTCGCGCCGGCGGCCGCGCTGGCGCGTACGTCCGATCGCAACAAGCCGATGGACATCGACGCCGGCCACAGCGATTACTCGATGGACGATAGCCGTCCGACCACGCTCAGCGGCGGCGTGATCATCACGCAGGGCACGCTCGACATCCGCTCCAACCAAGCGGTGATCCATTCGGCCAACGGCGAGCCCGTGCGCGCCGTGCTCACCGGCGGCCCGGTGAAGATGAAACAGGAACTCGACGACGGCAAGCCGATGACCGCGGTAGCCAATCGGGTGGATTACGACCTCAAGAGCGAGATCGTCACCTTCACCGGTAACGTCGACATCCAGCAGCCCACCGGCTCGATCGCCGGACAGCGCGTGGTCTACAACATGAAGACCGGCCAGGTGCAGGGCGGCGGGCAGGATGCCGGACGCGTGAAGATCCGCATCCAGCCGAAGAACACGCAGGGAGGCACCTGATGCTGGTCGCCCAGGGCCTGCGCAAGGCCTATCGCTCGCGCGAGGTCGTCAAGGATTTCGGCCTCAGCCTCGATGCGGGCGAGGTGGTGGGCCTTCTGGGTCCCAACGGTGCCGGCAAGACGACCTGCTTCTACATGATCGTCGGCCTGGTCCCGGCGGATGCCGGCCAGATCGTGCTGGACGGCAAGGACATCACGGCCGAGCCGATGTACGCGCGCGCCAAATACGGCGTGGGCTACCTGCCGCAGGAACCGTCGGTGTTCCGCAAGCTCAGCGTGGCCGACAACATCCGCCTGGTGCTGGAATTGCGCGAGGATCTGGACCGCCAGGGTCGCGAGCGTGAGCTGGAAAGCCTGCTAGACGAATTGCAGGTGGGCCACGTGGCCGACCAGATCGGCGCCAGCCTCTCGGGCGGCGAACGTCGCCGCGTGGAAATCGCACGCGCACTCGCGGCGCGTCCGCGGCTGATGCTGCTGGACGAACCCTTCGCAGGCGTCGACCCGATTTCCGTCGGCGAGATCCAGAGAATCGTGCGCCACCTCAAGAATCGAGGCATCGGCGTACTGATCACGGACCATAACGTCCGCGAAACCTTGGGAATCTGCGACAGGGCGTATATCCTCAACGAAGGCGGCGTGCTCGCACAGGGTGCACCGGACGCGCTGCTGGCGAACCCCGATGTACGTCGTGTTTACCTGGGTGAAACCTTCCGGCTGTAAGTATTGAAGTCGAAGGGTGCGGATCCTCCGCACATCCCGCACGCGACGGCCGTCGGTTCCCCCTGGTCGCGTTAGCCTTCGACGATGAAACCGCGCCTACAAGCCGCACTCGGACAACAGCTGGTGATGACGCCGCAATTGCGTCAGGCGATTCGCCTGCTGCAGTTGTCCGCTGTCGAACTCGAGGCTGAACTGGCGGCGGCGGTCGAAAGCAATCCGTTGCTGGATTGGACCGAGACGGCGATCAGCGTTGCCAACGGTGACACCGGTGGCGACGCGCCGCAGACGGAAGCTCCGGACACCGAGCACCTGCCGCCCGAGGCGGAATGGGCCAACGACGGCGAGCCGTGGTACGAGCGGCTGGGCCCTTCGGACAGCGACGACGACACGCCCATCGCCGAGCAGGTCGCCGAATCCGACACGCTGCACGATCACCTGCTGTGGCAACTGCACCTGAGCCCGCTGTCGCCGCGCGACCGGCTGATCGGCGTTACCCTGATCGAGTCGATCGATGACGATGGCTACCTGCGCGAGCCGCTGGATTCCATCGCTGCTTCCCTCAGGCCGGCGATGGAGTGCGAAGAAGACGAAATCACGACCGTGCTGCATCAGGTGCAGCAGTTCGATCCTGTCGGGGTGGGCGCACGCACCCTGGGCGAATGCCTGCGGCTGCAACTGACGCAATTCCCCGCGGGAACGCCGGGCAAGGACCTCGCCTACCAGCTGGCGAACGGTCCGCTGGAACGCCTGCCGCGCATCGGCGTGGCGGGCCTGGCGGCGGAGCTGAGGCTGGACCTGGCCGAAGCGGAGACCGCCGTACAGCTCCTGCGCTCGCTCGATCCGCGCCCCGGCGCGCAGATCGGCGCAATCGCCAGCGACACGTACATCGCGCCCGACCTGGTGATCTGGCGCCAGCATGGCCTGTGGCGCGTGGCGCTGGCCGATGGCATGCGCCCGCGCATCGCGATCCACCGCGGTTACGAAAGCATGCTGCGGCATGCGAGCGGCTCCGACGCGAGCTACCTGCGCGGACACCTGCAGGAAGCACGCTGGCTGCTCAAGAGCCTGGAAGCACGCGGCGAAACGCTGATCAAGGTATCTCGCTGCCTGATCAAGCAACAGGCCGCGTTCCTGGAATTCGGCGACAGCGCGTTGCGGCCGCTGACGTTGCGCGAAGTCGCGGCCGAAGTCGGCCTGCACGAATCCACCGTCTCGCGCGCCATCGCGCGCAAGTACGCACGCACGCCGCGGGGCACGATCCCGCTGCGTGCGTTCTTCGCATCGGGCATCGAAACCGGCGCCGGCGGCGAAGCCTCCAGCACCGCGATCCAGGCGATGATCCGCCGGCTGATCGAAGCGGAGAACCCGCGCAAGCCGCTCTCCGACGCGCGCCTGGCGGAAACGCTCAAGGCCACCGGCGTGCCGGTCGCGCGGCGCACCGTCGCGAAGTACCGCGAGGCGATGAGCATTCCTTCGTCCCAGGATCGTGTCCGCATCGGTTGATTCCCGCCGAATGTGAAGGTTCCGTAGGAAACCTTTGCCGGATCAATGCGTTCCATGACAAACCCTGCTGATCCTTGACCCATGCCCCTTGCATAACCGGGCGGTCGTGCCATCCTGAACTCCCGTCGCGACGTAAAGGAGGCTTCCGATGCGTATCGAAACCTACGGTCAGCAGATCGAGGTCACACCCGCCCTGCGGGACTACGTGGAAAACAAGCTGGCGCGACTGGAACGGCATTGTGAACAACCCTTCGAAGTGCGAACCCAGCTGAGCCTGGACAAGCCAAACCATCGCGCGAAGGCCACCATCACCATCGCAGGGCGCACCCTGCACGCCGATGCCGCGGCGATCGACATGTACGCCGCCATCGACCTGCTCAGCGACAAGCTGGACCGCCTGCTGCGGGAGCATCGCAGCAAGGTCGTCGATCATCATCGCGGCGAGAGCGCCGCACGCAGCGAAAGCTTCGGCTGATCCCTCAGATACCCACCTCACCATGCGGTTGCATCATTGCCTGAGCGCGGCATCCGCCGCCAAGCCGACCACGCGCGCCCCCTCGGGGCGCGCGTGTTTTGTGACAGACGCATGCGCGGTCGTCCGGGGACGCGCATGAGCACCAGCATCAGCGCGGGGGAGCTGTTCGAGCAGCAGCGCGAGCGTCTGGCGCTGCGCTGGCTGGCCGGACAGGACGGCCAGCGCCGCATGCTCGAAGCGGTGGAAACCGTCGCGCGCCGGCCCTCGCTGGCCGGTTACCTCAATGCGATCTATCCCAACAAGGTGCAGATCCTCGGCACCGAGGAACTTGCGTGGCTGGATGCGCTGGAACCACGCCTGCGCTGGGAGACGATCGAGAAGATCATCCAGTTCCGCCCGCTGGCGCTGGTGATCAGCAAGGACCAGACCTGTCCCGAAGACCTGCGCATCGCTGCGCAGGAAAGCCATACGCCGTTGTGGGTGTCACCCCGGCGCGGCCATGAACTGCTCAACCACCTGCAATACCACCTGGCGCGCACGCTGGCGCCGCGCGTGACGCTGCATGGCGTGTTCATGGAGATCTACTCCATCGGCGTGCTCATCACCGGCGAATCCGGATCGGGCAAGAGCGAACTCGCGCTGGAACTGGTCACGCGTGGACATCGCCTGGTCGCGGACGATGCGCCGGAGTTCACCCAGATTGCGCCGGACGTACTGGACGGCACGTGTCCGGAGATGCTCCAGGACCTGCTGGAAGTGCGTGGCCTGGGCGTGCTGAACATCCGCCAGATGTTCGGCGACACCGCGGTGAAGAACAACAAGTACCTGCGGCTGATCGTGCACCTGGCCAAGCCGATGACCGAACCCAAGCCGATGGGCATGGAACGCCTGACCGGCGACAGCGGCGTACGGCGCGTGCTCGACCTGGACGTGCCGATGATCACCCTGCCCGTCATGCCCGGCCGCAACCTCGCGGTGCTGACCGAGGCGGCGACGCGCCTGCACAGTCTGCGCATGAAGGGTCTCGATCCTGCAGCGGCCTTCATCGCGCGCCACAGCAATTTCCTCGAACGCGGCGACACCTGACCGCGACCACCACCTTGCGACCCAACGCACCATGAGCGAAACGCCCACTTCCACCCTGGTCATCGTCAGCGGCATGTCCGGTTCGGGCAAATCGGTGGCGATGAAGACCTTCGAGGACCTGGGTTTCTTCTGCGTCGACAACCTGCCGGCGGACCTGCTGCCACAGTTCGTCGCCAGCCTGGTGCGGACCGCGGAAGGTGCGCCGGCCAAGCTCGCCGTCAGCATCGACGTGCGCAATCGCCACCACGATCTGAGCAACATTCCCGAGTGGCTGTCCGAAGTGGGCAAGCAGGGGCTCGACCCGCGCCTGGTGTTCTTCGACGCGTCGGACGAGACCATCCTCAAGCGTTACGCCGACACGCGCCGCCGCCATCCGCTGAGCCATCTGGGCCTGTCGCTGGCCGATGCGATCTCGCTGGAGCGCCAGGTGCTCAAGCCGCTGCGCTCCATTGCCGACGCCGTGGTCGACACCAGCAAGCTCAACGTGCACCAGCTGCGGCGCCAGGTAATCACCGAGTTCGGCATCGGTGGCGATGCGGGCATGTCGCTGCTGTTCGAATCGTTCGCGTACCGGCGCGGCGTTCCCGCCGATGCGGACTTCGTGTTCGATGCGCGCGCCCTGCCCAATCCGCACTGGGATCCGGTACTGCGTCCGCTCTCCGGTCGCGACGCGGCGATCCGCGAATATCTGGAAGCGCAGCCGGACGTGAACCTGTTCGTCGAACAGGTGAGCCAGTTCCTCGATACATGGTTGCCGCGCCTGCACGTGGACAGCACGCGCAGCTACGCGACCATCGCCATCGGCTGTACCGGCGGACGACACCGCTCGGTGTACCTGGCCGAACGATTCGCGGAGCACGCGCGCGCGCAAGGCTGGCCGGAAGTCGCGGTACACCATCGCGAACTCGACTGACGTCCCCTTCACGGCGTGGACACGGCTTGAGCACGCACGCGGTGAATCCGCGCTGATCTCGTGCGCCGCCTGAACCGGCTTACAAAAATTTCGCACCTCCCTTGCGTCGGCCTTGCACCCGCGACGTTACGGTTGTGATGCGCTGCCCCAGCGCGGACATTCGAACGGAGAGAGTGCAATGCAGAACCATCCACCGATCCTGGTGCTTGCGCTGGCTGCCGTGCTGGTGCCCGCCGCAGCGCTGGCCCAACGTACCGAGCCGCCCACCACGACTCCGCCACCGACCAGCGGCACCACCGATACGACGCCGCGCTCGCTCAGCTTCCGCGATCTGGACGTCAATGCCGACGGCAAGGTGAGCAAGGACGAGGCGGCGGCCGACGCCAAGCTGACCAGCCACTTCGCGCAGGTCGATCGCGATGGCGACGGACAGGTGTCCGAGACGGAATTCGCCGCGGGCCACGACCGCACCGGCAAGCCCCATTGACCGAGCCCGGTCGCGACCAGACCCATTCCGACGGACCATAAGGAGACGACAACCTCATGAAATCGAACCACTCCAAGCTCGCCGGCGCCCTCGCGCTGGCCCTGACCGGTGCCGCGCTGCTGGGCGGCTGCCAGCGCAACGAGACCGACGCCGTACCGCCGGCCACTGAAACTCCGCCGGCCGACACCACGCCTCCGCCGGAGACGACGCCGCCCCCGAGCAGCACGCCGCCTGCGGACACCACGACCACGCCGCCGACGGACGCCACCACGCCTCCGCCGACCGACACCACCCCGCCGGCCACGCCTCCTCCCACCGAAGGCACGCAGACCCCGCCGGAGGACCAGACCACCCCGCCACGGAGCTGATCGGAATCCTCGTACGATGCGCTCCGGCACGGGCGGCCCGCAGCAATGCGGGCCGCTCTCTTTTTTGTGGCCGCCCGGTCGGCGTCGGAAGATCGTGACGACGCGGGGCAGATGCGTGCCGTTCTGCTTTCGGGCCGTCACCCCGCTCTGTTAATTTGACGGCATGGCCGTCGGCATCCTCCTCATCACCCACGAAGGCATCGGCAACGCGCTGGTCGCGGTGGCCCGCCGTCTGCTGAGTCAGCTGCCGCTGCGGACCGAGGCGTTGGAGGTTCCGTTCGACGGCGACCCGGATGCCCTGCTCCCGCAGGCCAGTGCGGCACTGCGCCGCGTCGATACGGGCGAAGGGGTGCTGGTGCTGACCGACCTGTACGGCGCGACGCCGAGCAACCTGGCGGCAAAGGTCGCGCGACTGGGCACTCCGGTGCGTCGCGTCTCGGCGGTCAGCCTGCCGATGCTGTTGCGGGTGATGAACTACGCGGACCTGACGCTGGACGAGTTGCCGGCGGTGGCTTCAGCAGGCGCGCGCAACGGCGTGGTTCTGGATGAAGCATGAGCAGGCAGGCCAAACCAGTGGGCCTGGATTGCCTGCAACTGGACGAAGGATGAGCGGAGCGGCGAAGCGGAGAATGTGGCGATGATCGAACGCGAACTCACCGTCACCAACCGGTTGGGACTCCATGCGCGGGCGACGGCCAAGCTCGTGCAGACGCTGTCCGCGTTCCGCAGTTCCGCCACGCTCACCGCGAAGGGACGCGAGGTCAACGCCAAGAGCATCATGGGCGTGATGCTGCTGGCGGCTGGCCTCGGCACACAGGTCCGCCTGCGGGTCGAAGGCGAGGACGAGGAGCGCGCCGCGGAAGCGGTGATCTCGTTGTTCGAACGCCGCTTCGACGAAGACAGCTGAGGCGCCGATGAGGCAGGAGTTCCTCGGACACGGCGCCTCACGCGGAAGCGTGCTCGGTCGTGCCCGTGTGCGCCTGCCGCACGTGCTGGAGGTTGCCGAGGAACAGATCCCGGCCAAGCGAGTCGAGGCCGAGGTCGAGCGCCTGCATGCCGCCATCGCCACCGTGCGCGGCGAGATGGTCGCGCTGCGCGAACGCCTCCATGGCGCGCTGGTGCAGGAAGTCGGCGAATTCCTCGACCTGCACAGCCTGCTGCTCGACGACCCCGAACTGCTGCAGGGGCTGGACGAACTGATCCGGACCGGTCGCTACTCGGCCGACTACGCGCTGCGCCTGCAGCGCGACCGCATCGCGTCCGTGTTCCAGGCCATGGACGATGCCTACTTCCGCAGCCGCGTGGACGACATCGACCAGGTCATCGGCCGTGTCCACGCCGCGCTGCATCGGCACGACAACGGCATGCCCGGCGTGGCCGGCGAGATCCTGGTCACCGACAACGTCGCGCCGGCCGAGATCGCGCAACTGCAGGCGCAGGGCGTGATGGCCATCGTCACGACCACGGGCAGCGTGCTCTCGCACAGCGCGATCCTGGCGCGCAGCCTGCACCTGCCGCTGGTGGTCGGCGCCTCGCAGGCCATGCAGAAGATCAACGACGGCGACGTGCTGGCCGTGGACGGCGCCAGCGGCCGCGTGATCCTCGAGCCCAACGCCGACGACCTGCGCGCGCACCGCACGCGGGTGCGCGACCTCGCACGCGAGCGCAAGCAGTTGCACCGCCTGCGCCGCGAACCCACGCGCACGCTCGATGGCGTCGACATCAAGCTGTACGCCAACGCCGAATCGCGCGAGGACGTCGCCGAGGCGCATGCGCTGGGCGCCGCGGGCGTGGGCCTGTACCGCACCGAATTCCTGTTCCTGCAGCGCAACGAGCTGCCCGACGAGGAAGAGCAGTTCCGCGTGTATCGCGATGTCGTGCTCGGCATGACGGGTCGGGCGGTCACCATCCGCACGCTGGACCTGGGTGCCGACAAGGCCGACCGCACCGGCCTGGCACTGCGCGACGAGCCCAATCCCGCCCTGGGCCTGCGGGGCGTACGCCTGTCGCTGGCGCGCGACGGACTGCTCGAAACCCAGTTGCGGGCGCTGGTGCGTGCTTCGGCCTATGGGCCGCTGCGGATCCTCCTGCCGATGGTGTCCACGCGCGAGGAAATCCGCACCGTGCGCAAGCGGCTCAAGCGCGTCATCGAGGAAGTGCGCGCGCAGGGCCACGAGACCGCGGAGCAGATTCCGCTGGGCGCGATGATCGAAGTGCCGGCCGCCGCCATCGCCCTGCCCGCCTTCGTCGGCAGCGTCGATTTCCTGTCCATTGGCACCAACGACCTGGTGCAGTACCTGCTGGCCGCCGATCGCAACAACGAGGCGTTGACCAGTCTCTATACCCCGCTGCATCCCGCGGTGATCCGCCTGATCCGTGACGTGATCCGCCAGGGCAACGCACGCGGCAAGCCCGTGGCCGTATGCGGCGAGATGGCGGGCGACCCGCACTTCGCCCCGATGCTGCTGGCGCTGGGACTGACGGAATTCAGCCTGCATCCGGCCACGCTGCTTGAACTGCGCCACGTCATCCGCCAATGCGATCTGGCCCAACTGCAGGCGCGCGCCGCCGCCCTGCTGCGCGCACGCGACCGCGCGGCGATCGTGGAATGGATGGAAGCGAACAGGCCGGCTTGAAACGGCGAGCGCGAACGCGGAACGGCGACGGCACATCCACTTCGCCATCACGACCAGGTCCCAACACTCCTAAGGGGTGGGCATCCCCGCCGATCGAGGCGATAATGCTGCGATGAACGCCTGACCCTGTCGTGCCCGAGCGGCCCGACGCGACCACGCTTCTCACGAAGCCGGGAAGCCCGCATGGCCGAAGCCGTCCGCCACGACAAGACCGCGCGCCAACTGCGCCTGCTTTCCGATGCGCTCGACAGCGGTCGGCTTGGCCCGGTGCGTCGGCTGGTCAATACGCTCTCCCCTGCGGAGATCGGCAACCTCCTCGAATCGCTGCCGCCGGCCAAGCGCACGGTGGTGTGGGGGCTGGTCGATGCGGAGGACGACGGCGAAGTGCTGGTGCATGTCGGCGACGAGGTACGCGAGAGTCTGCTGGCCGAGATGGACCCGGACGAGATCGTCGCGGCGGTCGAGGACCTGGACATCGACGACCTCGCGGACCTGGTCGAGGACCTGCCGGACACGGTCATCGACGAAGTCCTCAAGTCGATGGACCGCGAGAACCGCGAGCGGCTGGAGCAGGTGCTGTCGTACCCGGAGGACACCGCCGGCCGACTGATGAACCCCGACGTGGTGACGGTCCGCACCGACACCACCATCGACGTGGTCCTGCGCTACCTGCGCCTGCGCGGCGAACTGCCCGAGCACACCGACCACCTGTACGTGGTCAGCCGCCGCCACCAGTACCTGGGCCGCATCGCGCTGGCCGCGCTGCTCACGCATGAGCCGGGCACGCCGATCAACAAGCTGATCGACGACGAGCAGCCGGCGATCGACGTGGAGGAGTCGGCGAACGAAGTGGCCCGCAAGTTCTCCGACCATGACTGGCTCAGTGCGCCCGTCGTGGACGAGAACAACATCCTGCTCGGCCGCATCACCATCGACGACGTTGTCGACATCATCCGCAACCAGGCCGAGCACCAGGCGCTGAGCGCCGCCGGCCTGGACGAGGACGAGGACCTCTTCAGTCCGGTGTGGCGCGCCATGCGCCGCCGGCTGATCTGGCTGTCGATCAACCTGGGTACCGCGTTCCTCGCGGCCAGCGTGGTGGGCGAATTCGCCGACACCATCGACAAGCTGGTCGCGCTGGCGGTGCTGATGCCCATCGTCGCCGGCATGGGCGGCAACGCCGGCACGCAGGTGCTGGCGCTGATGGTGCGCGGCCTGGCATTGGGACAGGTCGGCGCGTCCAACGTGCGCACGCTGCTGTGGAAGGAAGTGCGCGTGGCGCTGCTCAACGGCCTGATGCTGGGCACGCTGCTCGCCGTGATCGTGCTGGTGTGGTTCCACAGCGTCGGGCTGTCGGTGGTGATCGGCGTCGCCCTCACCGCCAACCTGCTGTTCGCGGCGATGGCGGGCGTGCTGGTGCCGGTGGCGATCAAGCGTGCCGGCTACGATCCGGCGCTGGCCAGCGGCATCTTCCTAACGACGGTGACCGACGTGATGGGCTTCTTCACCTTCCTCGGCCTGGCCACGCTGATCCTGTTGCGCTGACCCTGCGGCGCTGAGCGCGCCTGATCGCGGAAATGCGACGCCGTGCATTGCGGCCCGCAGAGGGAAACCCAATCATGCGGGCCGCCTGCTGGAGTCTGCACCGATGCGCCTTCGATCCGCCCTGAATCCGTTCCGCTTTCTCGTGCTCGCGGCGACGCTCCTGCTGGGCGCCTGCGCGCACGCGCCTCGCGAGGAACCGCCCGGCTACTTCGTCGAACGAAGTGTCACGGTCGATGGCACCGCGCACCGGTACCAGGTGTTCGTGCCTTCGCGCAAAGCCGCAGGCCGCAGCCCCGCGACGATCCTGTTCCTGCACGGTTCCGGCGAACGCGGCACCGACAACCAGCGCCAGTTGCAGGTGGGTTTGGGCACATACGTGCGCGCGCATGCGGGGGATTTCCCCGCGGTGGTGGTGTTCCCGCAGGCGCCGGAAGGCACATCGTGGACCGGAGCGCAGGCGCGCGTGGCCCTGGCTGCGCTCGATGCCTCGCTCGACGAGTTCGACGGCGACGACGATCGCGTCATCCTCACCGGCATTTCCCGTGGCGGCTACGGCGTGTACGAACTGGCGATGCTGGAACCGCGACGCTTCGCGGCGCTGGTCCCGGTATGCGGCGGCATCACCCAGCCGCCTGCACTGAAGGAACGTCTGGTCGTCGAAGGCGTAAGCGAAGCGCCCGACCCGTTCGCCGCCGCCGCGCAGCGTCTGCAGCGCATGCCGATCTGGGTCTTCCACGGCGCCAGGGACGAGACGGTCACGCCCGACCAGTCCCGCCACATGGTCGAAGCGCTGCGCCGCATCGGCGGCAACGTGCGCTACACCGAGTTCGCCGAAGCGGGACACAACAGCTGGGATGCGGCCTATGCGACGCAGGAGCTCTGGGGCTGGGCCTGGTTGCAGAGGCGATGATGTAGCCTCCCGCGCGCCACGCGGATGCGGTACAACCGGTCCATCCTTGGGGAGGATCAGCGCATGGGTCGAAGGATCGCATTCCTGGTGTGCATGGCGCTGCTGCCCGGGTGCGCGAGCGCGCAGGTGGAAACCGTCATCACCTCATTGAAGCGCGCGCATTCTCCGTTTCAGTTGGGCGCCCGCTTCCGCGCCGACGCGAATGCCGCCGCACGCGCCGCAATGCAGCGCGACTACACCGAGGCGCGCAAGCGCCTAGCGCCGGTGATCGCCTATTGCGACCAGCTCGCCACGCCCACGCGCGACGTTGTCAGCGTGGCCAACGCCGCAGAGTACGAGGCCTTCGTGACAGCCGCGACGAGCGGCAAGCCTGTTGAATGGATCGATTCCGCATGCCCTAGTGCGTACAAGATGGCAGCGTTCGTGGATATCGAAACCCGGGACCATGAGAGGGCGCTGGCAATGCTGGAAAAGACCAGCGCGATCGCGCCGTACTGGGCCGAGCCGCACGCGGAACGCGGTTACCTGCTGAACCAGCTCGGTCGCGTGTCGGAGGGGCTCGCCAGTTACCAGCGTGCGTGGGAACTCGTCGAGCGCTATGAGAGCAACGACTACGCCAGGGCGCTGGTGCTACGCGGGCTCGGTTACACCTACATCGAGCTGCACGACCTCGATCGCGCCGAGGATCTCTACCGCCAGTCGTTGCAGGTCGATCCGGGCAATTCGACAGCCGAGCGGGAACTCGAGTACATCCGCCAGCAGAGGGAGCGATCGCAGTTGCCGCAATAGCCATGGAGGCTGGGGCTGGGCAACTGGCATTCGCGTGAGCGTGGCCGATGGCGGCTACGGATCGCTCGGCCCGGCCATCCCTAGCCGGGCGTTCGGCAGGCCACGCGGCAGCGCCGCACGAGTAGCGTCTTTGGTGTGTCCAGCCTGCCGTCCATGGCGCAGCGCCGAGGCTTCGGGTCGCCCTGCCCGGCCGTCCATGGCCGGGCGTTCGGCCGCGCGCGAGCCAGTGGCTCGCAAGCGCGCGGCCTCACCCCCTCAACAGCGCTTCCAGTACGGCCATGCGTACGGCGACGCCGTTGCTGACCTGGCGCAGGATCAGCGACTGCGGGCCGTCGGCCACTTCGTCGGTGATCTCGACGCCGCGATTGATCGGGCCGGGGTGCATCACGACCGCGTCGGGCGCAGCGCGCTTCAGGCGGGCGGCGGTGAGGCCGTAGTCGCGGTGGTAGTCGTCCAGCGAGGCGATCAGGCCTTCTTCCATGCGCTCGCGCTGCAAGCGCAGCATCATCGCGGCATCCACGCCTTGCAGCGCCTCATCGAGGTCGTGCGAGACCACGCAGCCCTGCAACGTGTCCGCGTCGGGCAACAGCGATGCCGGGCCGCACACGCGGATCTCGCCCGTGCCGAGCGTACGCAGTGCCTGCAGGTCGGACCGCGCCACGCGCGAGTGCTTCACGTCGCCGACGATCGCCACTTTGAGCTTCGAGAAATCCGCGCCCTTCGCCTGGCGCAGGGTCAGCATGTCGAGCAGCCCCTGCGTGGGGTGCGAGCTGCGACCGTCGCCGGCGTTCACCAGCACGGTGTCGTGGTTGACGTGCGGCGCGAGCGCCGCGACGGCGCCGTCCTCGTGATGGCGGATCACGAAGCCTCGCACGCCCATCGCTTCCAGGTTCTTCACCGTGTCCAGGGCGGTTTCACCCTTGCGGGTGGACGAGGTGGAGGCATCGAAGTTCAGCACGTCCGCGCCCAGGCGCTGCGCGGCGAGACTGAAGCTCATGCGCGTGCGCGTGGACGGTTCGAAGAACAGCGTGCACACGGCCACACCATCCAGCGCGCGGCGGTCGTAATGCCCTTCGGCGAAGGCCTGCGCGCGGACCAGCAGCGCGGTCAGCGCCTGCGCGCCAAGTCCGTCGAGCGTGAGGAGGTGGCGCGGCAATGGCGTATGCGATGCGTTCATGCGATGGGCGGTTGGCTCGGCCGTGCGGGCCGTTCAATTTCGGAAATGTCGAGCGCGTCGTCGGGTGCGGCCAGCCAGCGTTCGATGATCACCGCGGCGGCCACGGCGTCGAGCGCCTCGGCATCGCGGCGGCGCTTGCGGCCTTCGGCCCGGTCGGAAGCGAAACGCTGCGCGGCTTCGATGGAACTCATGCGCTCGTCCACCAGCACCACGGGCAATCCGTAGCGGCGCTGCAGCTCGCGGGCGAAGGCATGCGCGCGCTGGCGGATCGGCTGGTCGCTGCCGTCCAGGGTCATCGGATCGCCGACGATCAGGCCGTCGGGACGCCACTCGCTGCGCAATCGGTCGATGGAGGCCCAGTCGGGTCCATGGCCATGCACGTCGATCACGGCCAGCGCGCGTGCGCCATGGCCGAACGCGCTGCCGACCGCCACGCCGATGCGGCGCGCGCCGACGTCGAAACCCAGCACCGTGCCGTCGCGCCGGATGCGGACCGGTTTGTCCGGCGTCGCCTCCATCAGGCGTGACCGGAGTAATCCGCCAGGTACGCAAAATCCACGCCGATGCGACCGGCCGCGGCTTCCCAGCGCGCGTCGAGCGGCAGCTTGAACAGCAGTTCGGCATCGGCGGGCGCGGTGAGCCAGTCGTTCTCGGTGAGCTCGTGTTCGAGCTGGCCCGAGCCCCAGCCCGCGCAGCCCAGCGCGACGATGGCGTTGTCCGGCCCTTCGCCGCGCGCCATCGCCTCGAGGATGTCGCGCGAGGTGGTGAGGAACAATTGATCGGTGATGGCCATCGTGGAGTCCCACTGCATGCCGCCGTCGTGCAGCACGAAGCCGCGTTCCGGATGCACGGGGCCGCCGGCAAGCACCGGCTGCGCGAGCAGTGTCTCGTCGCCGCCCTCCAGGCCCATCTGGCCGAACACCTCGCCCAGCGTGTACTCGGAAGGACGGTTGACCACGATGCCCATCGCGCCGTCGGCATCGTGCTGGCAGATGAGCGCGACGCTGCGAGCGAAGTTGGACTCCGCCAGTGAGGGCAGCGCGATCAGCAGCTGATTGGCCAGTGGGGTAGGCGTCACGGACATGGACTGCATTCTATCGCGGGCCGTGTGATGCGTGCCGCATCGTGGCCGGCGTAGGATGACGGCTTTCCCCAGCCGCCACGCCCTCATGCCGCTCCCGTCGCTCCGTCCGCTCGGACTGGCCTGCCTTGTCGTCCTCTCGCTGGCGGCCTGCCAGCGCCCCGCAACGCAGGAAACCGCCTCGCCCGCCGCGCAGCCTGCGGCTTCGGCGAAGGAAAGCTATGCGCAGGCCCACGCCGGCGACTATGCGGTGGTGCCACTGAAGGCCGATCTTTCGCGCTTCGACGAGAACACCCGGCGCATGATCGCCCGGCTGGTCGAGGCCAGCGAGGTGATGAACGACATCTACTGGAAGCAGTCGTGGGATGGCGACCGCGCCGCGCTGCTGGCGCGCGCGCCCGATGCGGCCACGCGCGAACTGGCGCAGATCAACTTCGGTCCGTGGGATCGTCTGAACGAGGACGCGCCCTTCATCGACGGCGTGGGACCGCGTCCGCCCGGCGGCCCGTTCTATCCGGCGGACATGACCAGGGAGGAGTTCGAGGCCGCGGCACTCCCCGACAAGACCTCCAACTACACGCTGCTGCGGCGCGAGAACGGCAAGCTGGTCACCGTGCCTTACCACGTGGCGTACAAGCCCGAACTGGAGCGCGCCGCCGCGCTGCTGCGCGAGGCCGCCGAGCTGAGCACCGACAAGTCCTTCGCCGCCTACCTGCGCATGCGCGCCGACGCGCTGCTGGACGACGATTTCCGCCCCAGCGACATGGCCTGGATGGACATGAAGACGAACCCGGTCGACATCGTCATCGGCCCCATCGAGACCTACGAAGATCAGTTGTTCGGCTACAAGGCCGCGTATGAAGGCCTGGTGCTGATCAAGGACATCGAATGGAGCCGGAAGCTCGCACGCTTCGCCAGCTTCCTGCCTGCGCTGCAGAAGGGCCTGCCGGTGGACGCGAAATACAAGGCCGAGATGCCGGGATCCAACGCGGACCTCAACGCGTACCAGGTGGTGTATTACGGTGGCAACGCCAACGTCGGCGGCAAGACCATCGCGATCAACCTGCCCAATGATGAGGAAGTGCAGCTGGCCAAGGGCACGCGACGCCTGCAGCTGGAAAACGTGATGAAGGCGAAGTTCGACGCCATCCTGGTGCCGATCGCCAACGAGCTGATCGCCAAGGACCAGCTCAGGCACGTGACGTTCGATGCGTTCTTCGAGGACGTGATGTTCCATGAAGTGGCGCACGGCCTGGGCATCAAGAAGACGCTGGACGGCAAGGGCACGGTCGACGAAGCGCTGAAGGAATACGCGTCCAGCTTCGAGGAAGGCAAGGCCGACATCCTGGGCCTGTACATGATCGACGCGCTGAGCCGCCAGGGTGAACTCGACGAGAGCAAGCTGATGGACGGCTACGTCACCTTCCTCGCTGGCATCCTGCGATCAGTGCGCTTTGGCGCCAGCGACGCGCATGGCAAGGCCAACATGGTGCGCTTCAACTTCTTCGCCGAGCGCGGCGCCTTCACACGCGACGCCGATGGCCGTTATCGCGTGGACTTCGACAAGATGCGCGAAGCGATGAATGCGCTCAGCGCCAGCCTGCTCACCGTGCAGGGGGACGGCGACTACGCGGAAGCCCAGCGCATGACCGAGACCATGGGCACGATCAAGCCGGAACTCGCCGCGGACCTGGCCCGCCTGAAGGACGCGAAGATCCCGGTGGACATCCGCTTCGAGCAGGGATTGGAGACGCTGGGGTTGCAGGAGTTCGCGAGCAGGAAGTAACCATGCTGTTGTAGCCCGGATAAGCGCAGCGCACTCGGGAACGCGACCGCCCCGGGTGCGGCGTTCGGCCTTACCCGGGCTACGCGAGCTGCTGCCCCGTCATCCCGGCGAAAGCCGGGATCCATTTTGCATTTGCTTCTTCATGTTTTTCGGCCGTCATTCCCGCGAAGTCGGGAATCCATCTTTCATAGCGTCGCACCCGACGAAAGTCACTGGATCCCCGCTTTCGCGGGGATGACGATAACGCTCCCGAACCTCGTCTCTACCGATATGTCCGGCTACTGCGACTACGCTCCCGGCCACCCGCTTCACGGCCCCTACCATGACACCGAGTACGGCTTTCCGCAGCGCGACGAAGCTGTGCTGTTCGAACGCCTGATCCTGGAGATCAACCAGGCGGGCCTCAGCTGGGAAACCATGCTGCGCAAGCGCGAAGGCTTCCATCACGCTTACCACGGTTTCGATGTCGACAAGGTGGCCAGTTACGGCGACAAGGATCGCGAACGCCTGCTCAACGACGCCGGGATCATCCGCAACCGGCTGAAAGTGGATGCCGCCATCTACAACGCGCAGGTGATCCAGCAACTGCGGGCGCCGCATGGCAGCTTCGCACAGTGGCTGGACGCGAACATCCTCGACGAGCATGGGAAGCGCCGCGACAAGGCCGGATGGATCAGGCTCTTCAAGAAGACCTTCCGCTTCACCGGCGGCGAAATCACCAACGAGTTCCTGATGAGCCTGGGCTACCTGCCCGGCGCGCATCGCGAGGACTGCCCCGCCTACCAGCGCATCCTCAAGCTCAGGCCACCGCTCGATCCGGCATGGCGGCGCAAGGTCTGAGCGCGCATCCCGTTTACTGCGAACGCGGGACGATCGATATCTGGCCGTCGTTTTCGACGGTCGCTTCCTTGATGTCGTCCATCTTCTCCACGCCCTGGTTGAGGCGTGCGGACATGAGGATTTCCTCTTCGTCCACGCGCGACTTGTCCATGTTCTTCTGCAGCCGTTCGCCGTTGCGGATCAAAGGCAGCGGCAGTCCCTCAAAGATGCGGCTGGCTGCGGGCCAGCGGTGCTTGATGAAGGACAGCAGGACGCTCATGCCCACCAGGGTCATGATCAGCAGGAACGAGTTGGTGATCGAATGATCGCTGTCCACCATCGCCTGGTTGGTGACTTCCGAAATGATGAGCAGCAGTACCAGCTCGAACGGAGATGTCTCCGCCAGCGTGCGCTTGCCCGAGATGCGGAAGATCAGCCAGAGGAAGAGATACACCGTGACGCCGCGAATGACGGATTCCATGGGTCACCTCACGGATAGACGAACTGGTTGATCGGCACGGCATGCGCACCTGCAATAGACACATCGCCCGCGCGACGCCCGAACGTGGCGGGCCGGAACCGGAAATCGAACCTCGCCGGCGTATCGCCGGGGGCGACGCGGAACGCGAACTCGGTGAAGCCAGCCCCGGCCTCCTGCTGGTCGGGCTCGGGCACGATGGACTCCAGTTCCATGTTCTCGATCAGCGAGCCATCGAAGCGCAGGCGAATGACTCCATCGCGCGCAAGCGACGGACTGGCCTCGAAGCGATACAACGAGGGCGCACTGGAGCGCAGCAGGCGATCGTATTCGACGGACAGGCCCTGCGCTGACCCGCTGCGGGCGTGACTGAGCGGACCATCGCCGAACGCGCCCAGCAACGTGGCCACCAACAGCAGCCCCATGATCGTCCAGCCGATGCGCTCGACGCGCCACGCGGCGCGGTGGTGACGCATCAGGTCCGCGAAGTCGCTCTCATCCGCCGTCTTTTCGCGCTTGGTGCGTACTGAGCCGGCCATTCGTGTCACCCGGCATGCAATGTGGCGGTGGCCGTCAATACATCGAGCTCGCCCTGGAGGATGTTGAGATCGTTTCGTGCCATGTGCGTGCCACGTCGATGGGATGGCATGAAAGATCACATCAGCTCGGTGCACATGGCGTGTAAGCGGGCGTGCGCAATGCATCGATGCGCAGCAATCAGTGCCGCGTTCACATTTCTAGCCTGCTCGTGAATGCGGCCCGCAATGATGTGCAGCGCAAAGAAAAAGCCCCGCTTGCGCGGGGCTTCTACGGTGCAACGTGACGTGGCCTCAGCGCAGTCCGGCCACTTCCACGCCGTCCAGACCCGCGGCCAGCGTCTTGGCGTCGCCGCCCTGCGCCAGCTTGATGCGCAGGCGCACTTCGTTCTGCGAGTCGGCGTAGCGAAGCGCGTCCTCGTAGCTGATCTCGCCGGCCTGGTACAGCTCGAACAGGGCCTGGTCGAAGGTCTTCATGCCCAGTTGCACGGATTCCTTCATCACTTCCTTGAGCTTGTGGATCTCGCCGTCGCGGATGTAGTCCTGCACCAGCGGCGTGCCCAGCAGGATCTCCATCGCCACGCGACGGCTCTTGCCGTCCGGCGTCGGGATCAGCTGCTGTGCGACCACGCCCTTGAGGTTCAGCGACAGGTCCATCAGCAACTGCTGTCGGCGATCCTCGGGGAAGAAGTTGATGATGCGGTCCATCGCCTGGTTGGCGTTGTTGGCGTGCAGCGTGCACAGCACCAGGTGGCCGGTTTCGGCGAAGGCGATCGCGTGGTCCATGCCCTCGCGGGTACGCACCTCACCGATCATGATCACGTCCGGCGCCTGGCGCAGCGTGTTCTTCAGCGCGGCCTCCCAGCTGTCGGTGTCGATGCCGACCTCGCGCTGGGTGATGATGCAGCCCTCGTGCTTGTGCACGAATTCGATGGGGTCCTCGATGGTGATGATGTGGCCGGTCGAGTTGAGGTTGCGGTAGCCGATCATCGCCGCGAGCGAGGTCGACTTGCCCGTGCCCGTGGCGCCGACGAAGATGATGATGCCGCGCTTGGTCATCGCCAGCGTCTTGATCACTGGCGGCAGGTTCAACTCTTCCACCGTCGGAATCTTGGTCTCGATGCGACGCAGGACCATGCCGACCTGGTTGCGCTGGTAGAAGCAGCTCACGCGGAAGCGGCCTACGCCGGCCACGCCGATGGCGAAGTTGCACTCGTGGGTCTTCTCGAACTCTTCGCGCTGCTGCGGCGTCATCACGTTGAGGACGAGGTCGCGGCTCTGCTGCGGCGTCAGCGGATTCTGCGTGATCGGGGAGAGCTTGCCGTTCACCTTCATCGACGGCGGCATGCCAGCGGTGATGAACAGGTCCGAGGCGCGCTGATGCGCCATCAGCTTCAGGAACGAAGTGAAGTCGATGCTGCCGCTACCGGCGGCCGGCGTACCCGTGTTGGTGGTGCTCATGCGCTAACTCCCCTGCCGCCGGCAGGCGCCGCACGGCGTGTGAACTGCAAAACAGCCGATTCCCCATCCTCCACCGCGCGCGGTAGAGGGCTTGTGCATTACTCGAACAGACGCTTGTCCCTGGCGTATTCCTTCGCCTGCGGCCGCAGGATCAGGCCGCGCTTGACCAGATCCTGCAGATGCTGGTCGAGCGTCATCATTCCGTACTGCTGGCCGGTCTGGATGGCCGAATACATCTGGGCCACCTTGTCCTCGCGGATCAGGTTACGGATGGCCGGGATGCCGACCATGATTTCCCACGCCGCGGTACGGCCGCCGCCGACCTTCTTCAGCAGCGCCTGCGAGATCACCGCGCGCAGCGATTCGGACAGCATCGAGCGCACCATCGGCTTCTCGCCGGCGGGAAACACGTCGATGATGCGGTCGATAGTCTTGGCGGCCGACGAGGTGTGCAGCGTGCCGAACACCAGGTGGCCCGTTTCCGCGGCGGTCAGCGCCAGACGGATCGTTTCCAGGTCGCGCAACTCGCCGACGAGGATGTAGTCGGGGTCCTCACGCAGCGCCGAACGCAGTGCCTCGTTGAAGCCGTGCGTGTCGCGGTGCACCTCGCGCTGGTTGATCAGGCACTTCTGCGAGGTGTGCACGAATTCGATCGGATCCTCGACCGAGAGGATATGGCCGTATTCGTTCTTGTTGATGTGGTCGAGCATCGCTGCCAGCGTGGTGGACTTGCCCGAACCGGTCGGGCCGGTCACCAGGATCAGGCCCTGCGGCTGGTCGATGAGTTCGCGGAAGATCGGCGGGCAGCCCAGGTCGTCCAGCGACAGCACTTCCGACGGAATGGTACGGAACACCGCACCCGCGCCGCGGTTCTGGTTGAACGCGTTGACGCGGAAGCGCGCCAGGCCCGGGATCTCGAACGAGAAGTCGACCTCGAGGAACTCTTCGTAGTCGCGGCGCTGCTTGTCCGACATGATGTCGTACACGAGCGCGTGCACCTGCTTGTGGTCCAGCGCGGGAATGTTGATGCGACGCACGTCGCCGTCCACGCGGATCATGGGCGGCAGGCCGGCGGAAAGGTGCAGGTCGGATGCTTTGTTCTTGACCGAGAACGCCAGAAGTTCGGCGATATCCATGCGTGCTCCCCTGCACTGCTGGAACTGAAGACTGGAACGGAACTACCCCGGACGGCAGTATAGCCGTCACCCCACGCTGGATTTCCAGCACTTTCGACGGGAATTGAGACGTGCGCGCAGGCGCCCTGAAGGACATCGCGCTCCAGTTGCAGAACGCGGCCGCGGCGGCCGGCAGGCCAGTGCCGCGGCTGCTCGCAGTCAGCAAGACCCAGGATGCGACGGCCGTCGCGGATTTGGCCGACGCAGGCCAGGTCGCGTTCGGAGAGAACTACGTCCAAGAGACCGCCGGCAAGCAGCCGGCGCTGGCCGACCGGGGGCTGGAGTGGCACCTGATCGGCCACCTGCAGTCCAACAAGGCGCGGGAAGCCGCCACGCTGTTCGACTGGGTCCAGACCGTGGACCGGCCCAAGCTGGTCGCCGCGCTGGCCGGGCACCGCGCGCCGGACCGGCCACCGCTGAATGTCCTGATCCAGGTGAACATCGACGACGAGGCCAGCAAGCACGGCTGCCAGCCCGGCGACGTGGCGGCCCTGGCCACGGCCATCGCCGCACAGCCCCGCCTGAAGCTGCGCGGGCTGATGGTCATCCCCACGCCGCATCCCGATCCCGAGCAGCGCCGCGACGCCTTCCGCCGCACACGCCAGTTGTTCGAGGCGCTGCGCGCGGAACATCCCGACGTCGACACACTCTCGATGGGCATGAGCGACGACTTCGCGATCGCCATCGCCGAGGGCGCGACGATGGTGCGCATCGGCACGGCGCTGTTTGGCGCACGCAAGACCCGGGACCCGGGACTCGGGACTCGGGACCCGGAGAAGGGCGACTGAGACTTTCGTCGTTGCTATCTTCACCACCGCATCCCCTTCGTGTTGTTTGTCGACCTCCATGCCCCATCCGAGTCCCGAGCCCCGAGTCCCGAGTCCCGCCACGATCGCCTTCATCGGCGGCGGCAACATGGCGCGCAGCCTGATCGGCGGGCTGATCGCGCGCGGACAGGCGCCTGCCTCCATCCACGTGGCCGAACCCGTCGAGGCACTGCGCGACCCGCTGCAGCGCGATTTCGGCGTGGAGTGCGCCGACAGTGCCGCAACGTCCGCAGCCGGGGCCGGCGTCTGGCTGCTCGCGGTCAAGCCGCAGGTGATGCGCGAGGTGTGCGCCGGCCTGGCTTCGCTCGCACAGGCGCAGCGCCCGCTGGTCATTTCGATCGCCGCGGGCATCACCACGGCACAGCTCGACGGCTGGCTGGGTGGCGGCCTGCCGGTGGTCCGCGCGATGCCGAACACGCCCGCGCTGCTCGGCGTCGGCATCACGGGACTGTTCGCCAACCCGCGCACCGACGCGGCGCAGCGCGAGCGCGCCGCAGCGCTGCTGGAGGCGGTCGGGCCAACGGTGTGGATCGACGACGAATCTCGCATGGATGCGGTCACCGCCGTGTCGGGCAGCGGTCCCGCCTACGTCTTCCTGCTGGCCGAAGCCATGCAGGCCGCGGGCGTCGCGCAGGGGCTCTCGCCGGAGGCATCGCGTGCGCTGGTCCAGCAGACCCTGCTCGGCGCGGCCACGATGCTGACCCGTCTGGAGGAGCCCGCCGATGTGCTGCGTGCACGCGTGACCTCGCCCGGTGGCACCACCCAGGCCGCGATCGAAACGTTCGAGGCCGGCGGCTTCCGCGACCTCGTCGCCCGTGCCATCGCGGCCGCCACCGAGCGCGGCCGCCAACTGTCGGCCGCCAACGACTGAGAACACCGGAGCCCATCGTGCGAATTCGACTGCTGACCGCCCTACTCCCTCTGGCACTGGTCGCCTGCGGAGGCGGCGGTGCGCCGCCGCCGTCGAGTGGCGGATCGGACACCGCGCAGGAAGCCGTCAGCCGGATCGGCGACGTGACCATCCGCGCGACCGCCGTGCCTACCACCACGCTGAGCGAGCAGGTCGCCACCCAGTACGGCATCACGCGCGCCGACAGCACCGTGATGCTGCTGATCGGCGTGCGCCAGGGCAGCGACGCCCAGGAAGTCGCCCTGCCCGCGCGCATCACCGCCACCGTCTCCGACCTGCGCGGCCGCCGCCAGGACATCGCCATGCGTGAACTGCGTAGCGGCGAGCTGCTGGACTACGTCGGCACGGTCGAAGTCTCTCCACCGGAAACGCTGCGCTTCGACCTCACCGTCGTGCGCGACGGCGGCGCGAGCTCGACGATGCAGTTCACGCGGGATTTTTATCCGCGGTGAGGGAGGCTGAGTAACGCGAAGCTCGCCTCGCGGGTATGACGCACTGGGCAAAAGGTCCGGTCCGCGGCCTTCTGCGCGGAAGGGGAACTCGGCCCAGACTGGTTGCCGGCTGGACGGAAAGGTCGTCTGTTGCCGCTCACGGACGACTGCTAAAGCATGGTCTCCGGTCACAGGGCGTCTATGGCTCGTCATCCCCGCGAAGGCGGGGATCCATGGACTTTTCACGCTTTCCCGATGCGCTTGAACGACGAGAGCCAAGGCTTCCGTCCGTCTAAAGCCGGCCGGGTCACTTTTCTTTGCTGACCCAAAGAAAAGTAACCAAAAGAAACGGTCTTCCCCGACAAATCAATCCCACGACCGGAAACGGAGTAGGTGCCCTTCGCGAGTCGGCATCCTGCCTCCGCGCTCAGCAGCGCACGTCCTGTGCGCTGCCCTCCGGGGCTTGAATTGTGCTTGGCTGTTCAACAGCAACAGCAACAGCAACAGCAACGACCACCAGGGCAGTGCAAGGCAACATGACGACGGAAAGCAAAGCGCCTTCGCGTGATGAACTCTTCAGTTGATCAGCCCGCCACCCTCACCCCTGCCGCTGCGCCCACTGCCGAATCACCGCCGCAATCTCCCGCACCCCATCCGTCAGCGCCGCAGGGCCCGGCTGCAGGATGATCGGCGACTTGATCTCGTGAAGTTCGCCGTCGCGCACGGCCGGGATCGACGCCCAGCCCTCGCGCGCGGCGACCTTCTGCGGACGGAACTTCTTGCCGCACCAGGAGCCCAGGATGATGTCGGGTGCGCGGCGCACCACTTCGCCGGGGTCTTCCAGAATGCGCTGCTTCGCCAGCGACTCGGCGGCGCGTTCGGGGAAGATGTCGTCGCCGCCGGCGATGCGGACCAGTTCGGCCACCCACTGGATGCCGCTGATCAGCGGTTCGTCCCATTCCTCGAAGTACACCTTCGGCCGGCGCGACAGCGTGGCCGCTTGTGCGGCGATGTCATCGAGCCCACGGCGCAACTCGTCCGCGTACTCCTTGGCGCGCTCCGCCGCGCCGACCAGCGCCCCCAGCCGACGAACATAGTCGAGGATGCCGTCCACGCTGCGGTGGTTGCTGATCCACACTTCCACGCCGTGGCGGATCAGTTCGCCGGCGATCTCGGCCTGGATGTCGGAAAAGCCGATGACGAAATCCGGGCGCAGCTTGAGGATCTCGCCGATCTTCGCGCTGGTGAACGCGCTGACCTTGGGTTTCTCCCTGCGCGCCGCCGGTGGACGCACGGTGAAGCCGCTGATGCCGACGATACGGTGCTGTTCGCCCAGCGCGTACAGCGTTTCGGTGGGCTCTTCGGTGAGACAGACGATGCGCTGCGGACCGTGCTTCATGGGCCGACCTGCTTGCGGAAATACACGACGCGCTCGGTTTCCTCGAAGCCGTACGCCGCATGCGCGGCATGGCTGGCCGTGTTGTCGATCAGCGCATCGGATGCGAGTTCGCTGCAGCCCTGCTGGAGCGTCCATTGCTCGACGGCTTCCACCAGCGCGCGACCAACACCGCTCCGCCGCCAGACCGGCTCGACGTAGAGCCCTTCCAGAAAGCCCACCGGCGATGTCCCTGTGCCGTTGACGTAGTCGCGGCGGATGCTCGCCTCGGCGAAGCCGACCGTTTCACCGTTCGTGCAGAACCCCAGCCACACGCCGGCATCGTCGCGCGCCAATTGTGCGAGCAGCTGCTCCGGCGTGTCGTCGGCGTCGGGCCACAGCGCCACGCGCATCGCGTTCCAGGCCGGCAGATCGGCCGCACCGGCGCGACGCACGCCCGCGAAACTCACGGGAACAGCATCCGGCGCTGCCATTCGCCTGCGACATCACGCTCGTAGTGCTGGCGCTCGTGCAGGCGGAAGTCCGCGCCGTACCAGAACTCGATCGCGTCCGGCCGCACGCGCAGACCGGTCCAGCGTGGCGGGCGCGGCACATCGCGCCCTTCGAATTCCTGCTCGGCCTGTGCCAGGCGCTGTTCGAAGATCTGTCGCGATTCCAGCGTTTCGGACTGCTTGGATGCCCAGGCACCGAGCTGGCTGCCGCGTGGGCGCGAGGCGAAGTAGGCATCGGCTTCATCGTCGTTGACGATTTCCACCGCGCCTTCCACCCGCACCTGCACGCCGTTGCGCACGCGTGGCCAGTGGAACAGCAGGGCCGCGTACGGATTGGCCTGCAGTTCGCGGCCCTTGCGTCCGTCCAGGTGCGTGTAGAACACGAAGCCACGCTCGTCGTGCGCCTTGAGCAGCACGACACGCGCGGAAGGACGTGCGTCGAGACTGGCGGTGGCCAGCGTCATCGCGGTGCGGTCGGGCTCACCGGCACGTTGCGCTTCGTCGAACAGCGCATCGAACGTGGCGAGGGCTTCTTTCAACAGGTCGGGCGTGTCCATTGCGCTATTGTGGGCCGATGTCGCCACGACTGCATCCATCCATGCCGGGCTTCGATGCGGCGCTGGTGGGCCGCGTGCTCGACGACGCACTCGCGCACGGCAGTCGCGTCCACGCCATCGCCGGCCTGCAGGGCTCCGGGAAATCGACGCTCGCGGCGCAGGTCGCGGCGCTGGCGCAGTCGCGCGGCTTGCGCGTGGCGGTGCTGTCCATCGACGACTTCTACCTGGGCCGGCGTGAGCGCCAGCGCCTGGCGCGCCACGTGCACCCGCTGTTGGCCACGCGCGGGCCGCCGGGTACGCACGAGGTCCCGCTCGCCTGCCACACGCTGGATGCCCTGCGCGAAGGCGCGCCGGTTCGCCTGCCACGCTTCGACAAGCTCGCCGACACGCGCCTGCCGCCCTCACGCTGGCCGACGGTACGCGGCACCGACCTGGTCCTGCTGGAAGGCTGGTTCCTGAAGACGCCCGCGCAGGCCGCCGACGAGTTGCGCGAACCGATCAACAGCGTCGAACGCGACGAGGATGCGGACGGCAGGTGGCGTCGCCACTGCAACGATGCGCTTGCCAGCGACTACCCGGCGCTGTGGTCGCGACTGGACCGCATGCTGTTCCTGCAGCCGCCGGGCTTCGAGTCGGTGCCACGCTGGCGCTGGCAGCAGGAGGCGGCGCTGCAGGCCCGCGCCACCCGCAATCCGCACGGCATGGACCGTGCCGGCGTGGAACGGTTCGTCCAGCTGTTCGAGCGGGTGAGCCGGCAGGCGTTGCGCTGCCTGCCGGGCATCGCGGAGTGGACCCTGCCGCTGGACGACGAACGCCGTCCGCGTAGCTGAAGACACACGCCGCCCATGCAGCGCGGCTGGCTACAATCGCCTCATGAACCCCGCCTCCAACCTGATCCTGGTCGGCCCGATGGGCGCTGGAAAGACCTGCATCGGCAAGCGCCTGGCCGAGCACTTCGGCCTGCGCCTGGTGGATGCCGACCGCGAGATCGAGCAGCAGGCGGGCACCAGCATCAACACCATCTTCGAGCACGAAGGCGAAGCGGGTTTCCGTGCGCGCGAGCGTGCGGCGCTGGCCACCCTGGTGCGCGAGGACGGCCTGGTCGTGGCCACCGGCGGCGGCGCGGTGCTCGATGCCGACAATCGCAGGCTGCTGCGCGAACGCGGTTTCGTCGTACACCTGCACGTCAGCGTGCCGCAGCAGCTGGAGCGGCTTGCGCGCGACCGCAGCCGGCCGCTGCTGGCACGCGGCGATCGCGAGGACGTGCTGCGTACGCTGTCCGAGCTTCGCGCGCCGCTGTACCGCGAAGTGGCGGACCTGTACTTCGACACCGATGCGTGCAACAGCCAGGAGGCCGCGATGCGGCTCGCGCAGCAACTGACCACACAGTGGCAGCGCACCGATGCGACCCACGCGCCCGCCGAGGCACGCATGATCCGGACGGAAACCACATGAGCACGATGCGCACCGTCAAGGTCGACGGCGAGGCCCGCTACGACATCTGCATCGGCCCCGGCCTGCTGGACGAGGCCGGCCTGTTCGCGCATGCCCTGCGCGGCAAGCACGCGCTAATCGTCAGCGACGAGCACGTGGCGCCGCTGTACGCCGAACGAGTGGAAGCCACGCTGCGCAAGGCGCGGCCGGCGCTGAAGATCGAGCGCTTCGTGCTGCCGCCGGGCGAGCAGGAAAAGACGCTGGCGCGGTTCTGCCAGTGCCTGGACGCGCTGGCGACGCTCGGCGCGACGCGCGATGCGGCGGTCGTCGCATTGGGTGGCGGCGTGGTCGGCGACCTGGCCGGCTTCGCCGCGGCCTGCTGGATGCGGGGTGTCGACGTGGTCCAGGTGCCCACCACGCTGCTGGCGATGGTGGACTCGTCCGTCGGCGGCAAGACCGCTGTGGACCTGCCCGCCGGCAAGAACCTGGTCGGTGCGTTCCATCCGCCGCGCGCGGTGATCGCCGACACCACCACGCTGCGTACGCTGCCGCCGCGCGAACTGCGCGCCGGGCTGGCCGAGGTGGTCAAGTACGGGGCCATTTTCGAAGCGGATTTCCTGACCTGGCTGGAGGCGAATGCCGCCTCGCTGCTGTCGGGCCAGGACGCGGTGCTGGCTGAGGCGATCGCCCGCTCGTGCCATTACAAGGCCGAGGTGGTCTCGCGCGACCCGTACGAGCACGGCGAGCGCGCGCTTCTGAATTTCGGCCACACCTTCGGCCACGCCATCGAGGCGGAACAGGGCTATTCCGGCGCGGGCAGCGACGCGCTGAACCATGGTGAGGCCGTCGCCGTGGGCATGGTGCTGGCCGCACGCCTCTCGGCTGCACTGGGTCGTGCTCCAGCCACCGATGCCGAGCGCCTCGCGCACCTGCTGCAGCGGCTCGGTTTGCCAACCACGGTGCCGGACGGACTGGAACCCGACGCCCTGCTCTCGCGCATGCGCCTGGACAAGAAGGCCGATGCGGGTGGTTTGCGCTTCATTCTGTGGGACCGGGCAGGCCAGGCGAAAGTGGTCAGCGGCGTGCCAGACGAACAGGTGCTGGCGGTACTGCGGGCGTGCTAAGGCCGCCGTCGCGGCCTCTTTTCGCCCCGCTGCGCCAGTCCTCGTAGAATGGCGGCCCCATGCGACTGCTTCTGCAACAACGGCCCGACGGCCGCGAGGCCCCGCGCTTCGTCCAACTGATGCTGCAGCCCGACCTTCTGGGCGGCTGGACGCTGGTGCGCGAAAGCGGGCAGATCGGCGGCCGCAGCACGCTGCGGCGAGAGCAGTTCCTCGATCACGCCAGTGCGCTGGCCGCGCTGGAATCGGCGCGCGACCAGCAACTCAAGCGCGGGTTCCAGCTGATGTTCGTGCAGGGCGCGGACGCACCGAAGTAAACGCCGCCCGCGCAACAGTCCGATGCGCGTGCACGGCCGGGCGCGTCGGTCCAGCTGCGGCGCCAGCCGCGATAATGCCGCCCCGTCCCCCCGCGCCCCACGGCGCCCCACGCGCCAAGGATCACGATGAGCTCCGCCACGCCCCTGAAGAACGACCGTTTCCTGCGCGCCCTGCGCCGCGAGCCCGTGGACCATACGCCGGTGTGGCTGATGCGCCAAGCCGGTCGCTATCTGCCGGAGTACCGCGCCACGCGTGCCGCCGCGGGCAGTTTCCTGGGCATGGCCAAGAATCCCGAGCTGGCCTGCGAGGTCACGCTGCAGCCGCTGCGCCGCTTTCCGCTCGACGCGGCGATCCTGTTCTCGGACATCCTCACCGTGCCCGACGCGATGGGCCTGGGCCTGTACTTCGTCGAGGGCGAAGGCCCCAAGTTCGAGCGTCCCGTGCGCACCTACGAGGACATCGCGAAGCTGGCGGTGCCCGACATGGACCGTGAGCTGCGCTACGTGACCGACGCGGTGCGCACGATCCGTCGCGAACTGGACGGCTCGGTGCCGCTGATCGGCTTTTCCGGCAGTCCGTGGACGCTGGCCTGCTACATGGTCGAAGGCGGCGGCAGCGACAACTTCTCCAAGGTGAAGTCGCTGGCCCTCAACGATCCGGCCGCGATGCACAAGCTGCTGGAAGTGGTCACCGACGCGGTGATCGCGTACCTGGATGCACAGCGCCAGGCCGGCGCGCAGGCCTTGCAGGTGTTCGACACGTGGGGCGGCGTGCTGTCGCCGTCGATGTACCGCGAATTCTCGCTGCGCTACCTGGCCCGCATCGCACAGGCCCTGCCGCGCGGCAACGAGAACGCCCCGCTGATCCTGTTCGGCAAGGGCAATGGCGCGTACCTGGAGGAACTTGCGGCGACCGGCGCCGAGGCAGTCGGCGTCGACTGGACCGTCGGCCTGGGCGACGCCGCCCGCCGCACCGGCGGCAAGGTCGCGCTGCAGGGCAACCTCGACCCGGTGACGCTGTATGCACAGCCCGATGCCATCCGCCGCGAAGTCGGCCGCGCCCTGGACGATTACGCCGCAGGCAACGGCGGCTCCCGCGAAGGCCACGTCTTCAACCTCGGCCACGGCATGTCGCCCGACATGAGCCCCGACCATGTCGCGGCCCTGGTGCAGGCGGTGCATGAGCTGAGTGCGCGTTGAGGGGATGGGCGACGAGGTAATGTTTCTCTTGCTCGTCATTCCCGCGAAGGCGGGAATCCAGGGACTTTCACGCTTTACCGTTCGCGTGTCCGCAACGAAAGAGCCAAAGCTTCCGTCCGTCTAAAGCCAGCCGGGTCACTTTTATCCCGGCTTTCGCGGGGATGACGATCAAACGCGGAAACGTTGTCGGGTTGCTGATGCCTCGCTGTTGCTGTTGCTGTGAACAGCCGAGCGCGCCTCTAGACCCGGAGGGCGCCGCACAGGGATGTGCGGCGCTGAGCAAGGAGGCATGGATGCCGACTTGCGGGGCGCCTACTTCCTCTCCGATCGTGGGATTGCTTCGTCAGGGAAGACCCTTTCTTTGGGTTACTTTTCTTTGGGTCAGCAAAGAAAAGTGACCCGGCCGGCTTTAGACGGACGGAAGCTTTGGCTGTTGCTTCTGACAGCGCAACAGTAAAGCGTGAAAAGTCCATGGATTCCCGCCTTCGCGGGAATGACGATCAAACGCGGAAACGTTGTCGAGTTGCTGATGCCTAGCTGTGCTGTTGCTGTTGCTGTTGCTGTTGCTGTTGAACAGCCAAGCACAAATTCAAGCCCCGAAGGGCAGCGCACAGGACGTGCGCTGCTGAGCGCGGAGGCAGGATGCCGACTCGCGAAGGCACCGATTCCCCTTCCGGTCATGGGATTGCTGTGTCGGGGAAGACCCTTTCTTTTGGTTACTTTTCTTTGGGTCAGCAAAGAAAAGTGACCCGGCCGGCTTTAGACGGACGGAAGCTGTGGCTCTTCCGCTTCTGACGGAAAGCCGGTAAGGCGTGAAAGGTCCATGGATCCCCGCCTTCGCAGGGATGACGGGCCAAGGGAAACAGCAAATGAACCCGCCTTCGCTCGATGACGACGGAAGAGCGTGAACATCGCGACTGCGCGACACCGGTAAAGCGTGAAAAGTCCATGGATCCCCGCCTTCGCGGGGATGACGAGCAAGAGCAACCGCAGACGAGCAGAAGCAACGGCAAAATGGATCCCGGCTTTCGCCGGGATGACGAACAGAAGCGAAGGGCAACATCGCCGCTCCCACCTTCGCGGGTATGCGAGAGAGCGAAAGACAAAGGCGCTGCGCTCGCGGAAGCACCGGAAAAGCTTCACCCGCTACCGCCTCGGCACACCCTCCAGCAAACCCGCCAGCATCGCGCCCGTCACCGGCTTGCGCAGGAAGCCCTTGAACCCGGCGGCCATCGCCTGCGGCTCCGCATCGGCATCCGCGCGGGCAGTGATCGCCAGCAGCGGCCGATCGAAACCCTGCAGGCGCAGTTGCTCGGCCAGCGCCAGGCCGTCCATGCCGGGCAGGTCGAGATCGAGCAGCGCCGCATCGAAAGTACCCGTCGCCGCTTCCGCCATGGCAGCCAGGCCATGGCCCACGTGCGTGACACGGTGTCCCTGCGCGCGCAGCAGGCCGGCGATGACTTCGGCGACCGTCGGGTCGTCTTCCACCAGCAACAGCGACAGCGGACCGCTGCGGCGGGCCAGCAGCGCCTCGCCGCGGTCGCGTGCGACGCTTGGCGCCGCGGTTTCCAGCGGCAACTCGACGATGAATCGCGCGCCCTGTCCCGGCGCACTGTCGACGCGGATCGTGCCGCCCATCGCCGCGGCGAGTTCCTGGCAGATCGCCAGGCCCAGTCCGCTGCCGCCGTAGCGCGCCGCCGTGCGCGCGCCCTCGGCCTGCTCGAAACGGCGGAATAGGCGCGCCTGCTGCTCCTCGTTCAGGCCGGGGCCGGTATCGGCGATCTCGAACCGCACGCCGTTCGGCTCCATCGCCGACACGCGCAGCGACACCAGTCCCTCGGAGGTGAACTTGATGGCGTTGCCGAGCAGGTTCAGCAGGACCTGGCAAACGCGGTTGACGTCGCCACGTAGGCCGGCGGGCGCATCGGGCGCCACGTCGATCACGAACGCGAGACCGCGCTTGCGCGCGAGCGGCGCCATCAGCGATGCGGCCTCGTCGACCACCGTGCGCAGGTCGAACGCTTCGTCGGCGAGTTCCAGACGCCCGGACTCGATGCGCGCCAGGTCCAGTGCGTCGTTGACCAGCCGCAGCAGATGCCGGCCGGCGCGACGGATCGAATCGACATAACCGCGTTGCTGCGCATCGAGCGGCGTGTCGAGCAGCAGCTCGCTCATGCCCAGCACACCGGTCATGGGCGTACGCACTTCGTGCCCCAGCGTGGCGAGGAAGCGCGTCTTGGCCAGCGATGCTTCCTTGGCGACCTCGCGTTCGTGCTGGGCCAGCTGCCACGCGTGGCGGCGCTTGAGCCGCCTGCGATAGGCATCGGCCCACCACCACACCAGCAGCAGCGCGAGGCCGATGAAGCCGGCGATGGCGCCCCAGGTCTGCCACCACGGTGGCGCGACACTGAAGGAGATCGTCTGCGGCACCGACCACACGTGGTCGGCCGCGCGTGCGGACACCTGCAGCCGGTACTCGCCGGGCTGCAGCTGCGAGAACACGCGCTCGCCGGCGGAGTCCACCGACACCCATTGCGGGTCGTATCCCAGCAGGCGGAACCGGTACACGTTGTTGCGCGCGTCGTTGAACGAGAGCAGGCGCGCGACGATGCGCAGGTCGCGGTCGTCGTGCTCGATGCGGAATGGTTGCGACGGATCGAACGCGACGCGCTGGTCGCCGCGCCGCGCCTCGATGCTCTCCACCACCAGATGCGGCGCCTGCGTGCCCGGCCGCACGTTGGCCGGGTCGAACATCACCAGCCCGTCGGGCGAACCGACCAGGATGCGGCCATCGCGCGGACGCACCTTGGGCTGCGCGTCGAATTCCTGGCTGGGCAACCCGTCGCGCACGCCATAGACGCGCGTGGAACGCGCTTCCGGATCGATGCGCATGATGCCGCGCACGCTGGTCAGCCAGACGATGCCCGCGGCATCGACCGTGATGCCGGCGGGCGCCATCAGCGGCACGCCTGCTTCCGCATCCAGCAGCAACTCACGATGCAGCGCCGGGCCCTGCCACCGCCATGCCTCGACCTTGCCGAGCCGCGCTACCCAGACACGCCCCTGCCGATCGATCGCGAACCCGTAGATGCGTTCGCCCGAAAGCCCGTCGATCGGTTCGAAGCGGCGCACCTGGCGGTTCCAGCGCGACAGTCCGTGAGTACCGGAGACCCATAGCGCGCCGTCGGGCCCGCGCGCGATCTGCTCGATGAACACGCCTTCCGGCAGGCCCGTGCCCTGGCCCGGATGCAGCCGCTCGAACACGCGGCCATCGAGGTCGCGCATCTGCAGTTCGCCGTCCTCGGTCGCCAGCCACAGCATGCCGTCGGCCGTCTGCACGAGCTTCGCTTCGCCGGCCGGCGGTGCGTCGCGCCCGTCGCCTTCTTCCCAGCGTCGCACCGCACCGGTGACGGGATCCACGCGCGCCAGTCCACCGATGTAGCTCACCCATACCGCGCCGCGGTCGTCCTCGACCACGTCGGCAAGCACGTAGCGATGGCCCACGCCCTGCGCCACGTGGCGCACCGATCCGCTATCGGGATCGAACCGGTCGAGCACGCCGCCGGTGCCCACCAGCCACATGTCGCCGTTCGCGGCCGGAGCGATGCCGCGCACATGCGCGTTGGCCAGCGAGGCGGTGTCGTCCAGTCGTCGCGACAGCACCGCGAACTGGCGCCAGTTGCCGGCCAGATACCACAGGCCGTTGCTGCTGCTGGCGAACCACAGGCCGCCTTCGCGGTCCTCGTACGCGCCGACCCACGAGGGACGCACCAGCCCCTGCGCACTGCCGCTGTACAGCGGCACCACGCTCATCCGGCCGCCGTTGTCGCGTCCCAGCCCCTGAGGCACGTCGAACCAGTACATGCCACCGCGATCGCGCAACAGCACGTGCAGGATGGTGTCGCGCATGCCGGCATCGGTCCATGGCGTCGCGGAATACGAACCGTCGGCGCGCCGCACGCCCACGCCGTCGGGCGTGGCGAACCAGAGCGTGCCGTCGCGGTCGGCGGTGATGCCGTTGATGCGGGGCGAGGCCAGCGCGCCATCGGGCACGCGTTCGAAATCGCGTCCGGTCCAGCGCGCGACGCCCCCCTTGGTCCCCACCCACAGCGTGCCGTCAGGCGCGACCGTGAGCTGGCTGACCTCGGCGTGCGGCAGGCTGCGAACGTCGCCCTCGCGCGGCATGAAACGGGTGATGCGTCCCTGCGGGTCAAGGCGATGCAGGCCGCCGAACGGCGTGCCGAACCACACCGCGCCGTCGCGGGTGGACGTGACCGTCCAGATGGTGTCGCTACCCATGGCGGGCGTGTTGGCGCGGTTGTAGTAGCGGAAGTGCTTGCGCTCGACATCGAGCATCGCGAGCCCGGCTTCGGCCGTCGCCACCCACACGCGGTTGGCCGCATCCACGTGCACGGCCCAGACGAAGCTGTCGCGCAGGCCCTGCTCCGCGCGCCAGACGCGGAAGCCGATGCCGTCGTAGCGGGCCAGACCATCGCTGGTGGCGATCCACAGGTACCCGTTGCGGTCTTCCGTGATGCCGTTGATGCGGTTGGAGGGCAGCCCGTCGGCCACGGTGATCTGGCGCAGGCGCGGCGTCTCTGGCATCGCGGCCCGCAGTGGCCAAGCCATCGAGAACAGCAGTACGCAACACAGGATCGCCCTTGCCAGCATGACGTCGAACCGCCCCTTCCGGATCGTGACGGAGGCCGCGACAGCCCGTCCGTGCAATACAGCGCCTTCCCCGCGGGAAAGCATGCCCGCGCTAGGCTCGGGCAAGCGCCAGCCGCTGGCAAGAGCGCCATCGGGCCGCGCTGTTTGCAACGGTTCGTTACGGGGATCGCCCGACCCGTTCACCGGCCTGCGCCTAGAATCCCCTCGTCCTCTTTCCGGAGCCGCCCATGCCGCATGACCGCCCCGCCCCGGCAGGCGCGCGCCGATGCGTGTTCGCCGCGATGCTGGCGATGGTCGTGGCGTCCGTTCCAGCGTTCGCGGAACAAGCGCAGACCTACGCCCTCGATCCGGTGCACACGCGCGTGCTGTTCGCGATCGAGCACGCCGGCTTCTCCAAGGCGCTGGGCACGGTTTCGGGCAGCACGGGAACGCTGGTGTTCGACCGCGACGACTGGCGCAGCGCGCGGCTGGACGTGCGCGTACCGCTGCAGCGGCTGGACCTGGGCGATGCGGAATGGAACGAGGCGGCACTGGCCGCCAACCTGCTCGACGCCCGCCGCCATCCGGAAGCGCATTTCGTTTCCACCGCCGTCGAGCCCGTTGACGCGGATCACGCACGCGTCTGCGGCGACCTCACCCTGCGCGGCGTGACGCGGCCGCTGTGCATGGACGTCATGCTCAACGCACTCAAGCGCCATCCGATGCCGCCGTTCCGGCGCACGGCCGGTTTTTCCGCCACCGCCACGCTCAGCCGCGCGGACTTCGGCATGAGTGCATGGAAGACGGTGATCGGCGATGCGGTGGAACTTCGTATCGAAGCCGAGGCCGTGCGCGAACGCGGCGAACCCGCCACGGCACCCGAAGCCGAACCGGTCGAGCCCGATCCATCCACAGCAGAGCCCACGCCATGATCCTCAAGAATTCCCAGGACCGCTGGGGCCCCGTCAGCCAGTTGCTCCACTGGCTCATCGTGCTGCTGATCCTCGGACTGGGCGTGATCGGCCTGGTGATGGTCGAACTGCCGAAGTCGCCGCGCTGGTTCTGGGTGTACGACCTGCATAAGTCGTTCGGCCTGACCGTGCTCGCGCTGGTCACGCTGCGGCTGCTGTGGCGCTGGTTCGCCGGCGCGCCACGCCCCGTCGCCGGAACGCCGCACTGGCAGGAACGCATCGCCACCGTCACACATGGCCTGCTCTATGCGTTGACATTTGCCGTGCCGCTTTCGGGCTGGCTGTACGACTCGGTGAGCGGGCTGCGCCCGTTGCGATGGTTCTGGTCGTTCAAGGTGCCAAAGCTCGCCGACCCCAGCCAGGCCCTGCGCCCGCTGGTGCGCGACTGGCACGAATGGCTGTTCTGGGCGCTGATCGCGCTGGTGGCCGTGCATGCCGCCGCTGCGTTCTGGCACCACCTGTTCCAGCGCGACGACACGCTCACGCGCATGCTGCCGCGTCGTCGCGCTTCCGCTTCCCCCGCTTCGGAGACCCCATGATGTCCAAGCCGTCCACCCCGATCGCAATGGCCCTGGCTGCGCTGGCGATCGCCACGCCCGCTGCCGCCGCCGACTACGTGCAGGCCGCCGGCTCCAGCCTGACCTTCGCCAGCACGTACGAAGGCGAGGTGTTCACCGGCCGCTTCCCCAACTTCGCCACGAAATTCAGCTTCGATCCGAAGCAACTGGCGACGTCGAAGCTGGACGTCACCATTCCGCTGACCGGCGTCACCACCGCCAATGCCGAACGCGATGACGCACTGAAAGGCGCGGACTTCTTCTCGATCGCCAAGTTCCCCCAGGCGCGCTACACGGCGGCTAAGTTCCGCAGCCTCGGCGGTAACCAGTACGCCGCCGACGGCACCCTCAGCCTGCGCGGCATCAGCAAGCCGGTCACGCTGACCTTCATCTGGACCCCGGGCGCACAGCCCGTGCTGACCGGCAAGGCCACCGTGAAGCGCCTGGATTTCGGCGTAGGCGGCGGCGACTGGGCAGACACCGACACCCTGCCGAACGAAGTCGCGGTAAGCACGAAGGTGGTGTTTGCGGCGGTGAAGTGAGTGGGTGTGTGATCAGCGTCATCGAACCAGTGCTCTGATGTCCAACGATGTAAATCGCACTGCTGTTGCTGTTGAACAGCCAACCACATTTCTAGACCCGTAGGGCGCCGCACATGGATGTGCGGCGCTTAGCAAGGAGGCACGGATGCCGACTTGCGGGGCAGCGACCCCTTATCCGGTCGTGGGATTGCTGTGTCGGGGAAGACCCTTTCTTTGGGTTACTTTTCTTTGGGTCAGCAAAGAAAAGTGACCCGGCCGGCTTTAGACGGACGGAAGCTTTGGCTGTTGCCTCTCATATGCAACCGTGAAAGCGTGAAAAGTCCATGGATCCCCGCCTTCGCGGGGATGACGAGCAAGAGCAGCGGGAGACGAGCTTGGGCAACGCCGGATCAGCAAGAGCGACATGGATCCCGGCTTTCGCCGGGATGACGAGCAAAAGCAATCTGGCATCGACCGCTCTTCGCTAAGCCGGGATAACTGGCGCAAGTCATTGCGACGCGTCAACGCGCGCCGACGCCGCGCCGCCGCTCCACCTCACTCCGCCAGAAACGCCCGCAACGTCTCCACGTCGAACGGCCAATCCAGTTCCACCCCCCGCGTCTCGTCGCGCAGCACCGGCACACGGATGCCGTAGCGGCTTTCCAGCGCCTCGTCGTCGTCGATGAACACGCTTTCGAATTCCGGCGCCCGTGCCGCCGCCAGCACCTCCAGCGCCAGGTCGCACAGATGGCAGTCGTCGCGCTGGAACAACGTCAGTGCGGGTGCGACGGCGGGGATCACGTCATGCATCGGCAATGCGGCACGGTATGGCGGGGCGGGCCCGACGGGGCGCGTAGAATAGCGGGATTCCCGCCGCGCTCCATGTGCGTGCGGACATCCCTTCCGGAGCAGTACGTGGCCGTCAGCAGTTTCGACCTCTTCAAGATCGGCATCGGGCCGAGTTCCTCGCACACCGTCGGGCCGATGCGTGCGGCCGCGCGTTTCGTGCAGCGCTGGCTGATCGAAGGCGGCGCGGGCGATGGCAGCGAACTTGCGCGCACCGCGCGCGTGCGCGCCGAAGTGTTCGGCTCGCTCGCGCTGACCGGCCGCGGCCACGGCACCGACAAGGCCGTGCTGATGGGACTGGAAGGCCACCTGCCCAACCAGATCGATCCGGACATCATTCCCGACGCGCTCGAGCGCATCCGCGCGTCCAAGCGCATCCGCCTGTTCGGTCGCCACGAGATCGGCTTCGACGAGAAGCACGACCTCATCATGAACAAGCGCCAGAAGCTGCCGTTCCACACCAACGGCATGCGCTTCACCGCGTTCGACGCGGATGGCAACGTGATCGCCACGCGCGATTACTACTCGGTGGGTGGTGGCTTCGTGGTCAACCAGGACGAGGCGGCCGAAGACCGCATCGTCGCCGATACGACCGAGCTGCCCTACCCGTTTCATTCGGGCGACGAACTGCTCGCGCGCTGCCGCGAAACCGGCCTGGGCATCGCCGAGCTGATGTACGCCAACGAGCAGGTGTGGCGTCGTCCGGAGGAGATCGACGCCGGCCTGGACGAGATCTGGAACGCGATGCAGGCCTGCGTCGCGCGCGGCATCCGTGAGAAGGGCACGCTGCCGGGCGGCCTGCACGTGTCGCGCCGTGCCCCGGCGTTGCACGCGGAGCTGTCCTCCAGGCCGGAAGCCGCGATGCGCGACCCGCTCACCACGCTGGACTGGGTGAACCTGTACGCGCTGGCGGTGAACGAGGAGAACGCCGCCGGCGGTCGCGTCGTCACCGCGCCCACCAACGGTGCGGCCGGCATCATCCCGGCGGTGCTGCACTACTACGACCGCTTCTGCCCCGGCGCCAACATCCAGGGAGTGCGCCGCTTCCTGCTGACCGCGGCGGCGGTGGGCATCCTCTACAAGGAAAACGCCTCGATCAGCGGCGCCGAAGTCGGCTGCCAGGGCGAGGTCGGCGTGGCCTGTTCGATGGCCGCCGCCGGACTGACCGCGGCCATCGGCGGCACGCCCAGCCAGATCGAGAACGCCGCCGAGATCGGCATGGAACACAACCTGGGCCTGACCTGTGACCCGATCGGCGGGCTGGTCCAGATCCCGTGCATCGAGCGCAACGCCATGGGCGCGGTGAAGGCGATCAACGCCAGCCGCATGGCCATGCGCGGCGACGGCAAGCACAAGGTGTCGCTCGACAAGGTCATCAAGACCATGCGCGACACCGGCCGCGACATGCAGGACAAGTACAAGGAAACCTCGCGCGGCGGCCTGGCCGTCAACGTCATCGAGTGCTGAGGGTCGCGCGGGCTCTCCGGCCCGCCGACATGCCGCAGAAGCGGGCTTGACCGCGGGCTCTCGGCGCCGCGTCGCCAGCGAGCTGGCTCCTACAGAGAAAGGTTTCGCGCTCGTCGACGTATCCGTAGGAGCGAGCTTGCTCGCGATTGCGCCTTCGCATTCCCGGCTGCTGGTCGCCAGCACGCTGGCTCCTACAAGCACGATGCGAACCGATCAGCCCCGGCGTAGTAGCGAGCTTGCTCGCGATCGCCCACGCAGCCGGGTAGCCCAACCACCGCCCGCGAACCTGAATGCGCCGCCCGGTCGATCCGCCCGGCGCCGTCAAGAAATCGCCCTAAAGCCCGGGACCGCCCTGCCGATAACCAATGCGACCAACGGTCTGCTTCTCTGGGGAGGGGAGCGGCAATGCAGGGTATCTACGACCTCAGGGCTGTCGTCCTGTCGTTTCTCATCGCGTGGTTCGCGGCCTTCGTGGCGGTCCAGCTGGTTGGGCGCGTGCGCAACGCCGCGACCCGGCACGCCTCGATCTGGGTGTGGATGGGCGGCACCGCCTTCGGCCTGGGCATCTGGTCGATGCACTTCATGGGCATGCTGGCCTTCCGGCTGCCGGTGCCGATGTATTACGACGTGCGCATCACCGCGCTCTCGGTACTGCCGGCGGTGCTGAGCTCGGTGCTGGCGCTGTACGTGGCCGGGACGCGACGGCGCAGCTTCCCGCAACTGCTGCTGGCCGCCATGGTCATGGGTGTGGGCATCTGCACCATGCACTACATGGGCATGTCGGCCATCACGTTCACGCCCAGCGCGGCGTATTCGCCGTTCTGGATTGCGGCGTCGGTGGTCGTGGCAATCGCGGTGTCGCTGGTCGCGCTGCATTTGCTCACGCGGTTCTCGTGGATCGGCAACGAGCCCCGCTTCGGCGTGCAGCTGGGCGCGGCGGCGCTGATGGCCTTGGGCATCTGCGGCATGCACTACACCGGCATGGCCGCGCTGCAGATCGGACCGGGCACGTTCTGCCTCACCGGCCCCGGCGTCGTGCCGGGTGAGCAGCTGAGCCTGGTGATCGTCAGCATCGCGCTGCTGTACCTGGCGGCCATCACCATCGGCTCGCAACGCGATCTGCACGCCAGCGAGCAGCGCTTCCGCGCGCTGGTGGACGGCGCGCCGGGCGCGATGATCATCGTCGATGCGCACGGACGCATCTCGCTGGCCAACATCGAGGCCGAGCGCCTGCTCGGCTACGCGCGTGGACAACTCGTCGGCCAGCCGATCGAAGTACTGGTGCCCCAGCGCCTGCTGCCGCAATGCCCGGAAGAGCGCTCCCGCTTCCTGCGCGTGCAACGCAAGCTGCATCTGGGCGGCGGCGAGAACGAGCTGTACTGCCTGCGTCGCGACGGCACGGAAATCCCGGTGGAACTGGGCCTGAACCCGCTGACGGTGCAGGGTCGCGGCGTGATGGTGGCCTCGATCATGGACCTCACCGAACGCAAGCAGGCCGAGGACCGGATCGCGCGTCTTGCCTACTTCGATGCGTTGACCGGGCTGCCCAATCGCAGCCGCTTCGAACTGCGCCTGGCGGACGTGCTGGCACAAGGCGACCCGGATGGTTTCGGGCTGATCTTCGCCGACCTGGACGGCTTCAAGGAGATCAACGATTCGCTGGGCCACAGCGCCGGCGACCGCGTGCTCGCGCAGATCGCGCACCGCCTGCGCGAAGGCGTCGGCGAACGCGGCGAAGTGTTCCGCTTCGGTGGCGACGAATTCATCATCCTGCTGCCCGGCGGCACGCCGACCCGCGACGCGGGCATCGCGGAGGAACTCATCCGCCGCGTCGCCGTGCCGATCTGGATGGAGGGCGAGCAGCTCGGCGTCACGCTCAGCCTGGGCAGCGTGCGGCATCCGCAGCACGGACGTGACCTCGACGTGCTGCTCAAGCGCGCCGATATCGCGCTGTATCAGGCCAAGGGCGCAGGCAAGAACGTGCACCTGCGCTTCCTGCCCGACATGGAAGAATCGGTCACGCGGCGTTTCGCCCTGCTCAACGAGCTGCGCAACGCGCAGGAACTGGGCCAGCTGGTGCTGCTGTACCAGCCGGTGGTGGAGCTGCGCACGCGCCAGGTGGTCGGTGCCGAGGCGCTGGTGTACTGGGACCACCCACGGCACGGACGCATCACCCCCTCGACGTTCATTCCGGTGGCGGAAGAACACGGTCTGATCGAGTCGCTGGGCGAATGGGTGCTGGAGGAAGCCGTGCGCCAGTCCGCGTCGTGGCGCGCGCGCGGCATGCAGCCGCTGCGCCTGGCCGTCAACGTGTCGTGCGCGCAATTCCGCGAGGCGCAGCGCCTGCGCAATACGGTGGACCGCGTGCTGCGCCGCCACGGCTATCCCGCCGATGGACTGGAGCTGGAGATCACCGAGCGCCAAATCATGAGCGATCCCGAATCCAGCGTCGCCACGATGCTGGCGCTGTCGGACCTGGGCGTGGCGATGGCGCTGGATGACTTCGGCACCGGCTATTCCAGCCTCAGCCACCTGCGCGAATTCCCGCTGCGCAAGCTGAAGATCGATCGCGCCTTCACCGACCAGATCGACCGCGACGCGCAGGGCCTGGCCATCGTGCGCGCGGTGGTCGAACTGGGCCGCAACCTCGGCATGCAGGTCGTGGCCGAAGGCGTGGAACGCGAGGCGCAGGTCGGTGCGCTGCTTGCCAGTCAATGCAGCCTGGTGCAGGGATTCCTGTTCGGCGCGCCGATGTCGGCGGCGGAATTCGAACGCCGCCTGCTGCGGCCAGTGAACGCGTGAGCAGGCGACCGCTCCTATGTAGGAGCGAGCTCGCTCGCGACACGTGTTGGACGAAGACGCATCGCCAGCAAGCTGGCTCCTACACCTTGCTGCGGCGCCGACCCTGTCCTGCCAGGCTTAACAATTGACCGCAAGCCAATCGTTAACCCCCTGTGACAGTCAGCCATTGGTGGCGTGATAGGTGTAGCGCGTTCGTCGGATTGACCTGCGCCACCACCGGGAAAGCGATTTCGATCACGGAATTGGCCGATCCTCGCTGACAACGTTGTCAGCACTTCGACCTGCCTCGCACATCGGCACTGCCACGGCCGGGTCGCGCTTCTGACGGAGGTGAGCGTGTCGCATTCGAACCGCATCCAGTCCGGCTCCCTCCCGCATGCAGGCCACGGGCCTGCCCTGTCGCGTCTGCCCGGCCTCGGGCCGGTCGCGATTTCTGCAACCAGGCAATAGGCGCCGGCCCGACCGGGCCGGCTTGTGGCGGTCAATCTCGTATGGGAGGGAAGCTCGTGAGATACGCACCAGGGAATGCCGCAAGACCCGTCGCAGCGACGCTGTACGCGCTGCTTGCTTTCGCCGCACTACCCGCGGCCCACGCACAGACCGTTTCCTGCGCCGGCGTGCCGGCATGGACGGCGTCCACCATCTACAACCCCGGCGACAAGCTGGTCTATCAGAACCGCCTCTACCAGGCGAACATCCAGATCTGGAACGCGCCGCCGACGCACTGCCCGACGTGCGGCTGGTACACCGACCTGGGTGCCTGTGGCACCGGCGGCACCAACCAGCCGCCCTCGGTGACACTGACCTCGCCCGCCAACGGCGCCACCTACAACGCCGGCAGCAACATCGCGGTGACCGCCAACGCGAGCGACAGCGACGGCACCGTGGCGCGCGTGGAGTTCTTCCGCGGCACCGCGTCGCTGGGCGTGGACACCAGCGCGCCGTATGCGGTGACCTGGAGCAACGCCACCACCGGCAGCCACGCCTTCCGCGCGGTGGCCACCGACAACCAGGGCGCCAGCTCGACGTCGGCCACGGCGACGATCACCGTCAACGGCACGCCGCCCACCGACACCACGCCGCCCAGCGTGCCCACGGGCCTGTCGGCGACCGCGCTGTCGTCCAGCAGCATCGCACTGAGCTGGAACGCCTCCACCGACAACACCGGTGGCACCGGCGTCGCCGGCTACGACGTGTACCGCAACGGCAACCTGATCGCCTCGCCAACCACCACCAGCTACACCAACAACGGCCTGGCGGCGAGCACCACGTATTCGTACACGGTGCGCGCACGCGACAACGCCAGTCCGTCCAACGCATCGGCGCAGAGCGCGCCGGTCAGCGCGACCACGCTCAACGGCGGTGGCGGCGGCAGCAAGCGCGTGATCGGCTACTTCGCGCAGTGGGGCATCTACGCACGCAACTACCGCGTGAAGAACATCGACACCAGCGGCTCGGCGTCGAAGGTCACCCACATCAACTACGCCTTCGGCAACGTGCGCAACAACCGGTGCGAAGTCGGCATCACGCAACCGTCCGATCCGAACACCGGCGCCGGTGGCGATGCGTTCGCCGACTACACCAAGGCCTTCGGCGCGGCCGAAAGCGTGAGCGGCACCGCGGACACCTGGGACCAGCCGCTGCGCGGCAACTGGAACCAGCTCAAGCAGCTCAAGGCCAAGCACCCGCACATCAAGGTGCTGATCTCGCTGGGCGGCTGGACCTGGTCGCGCGGCTTCGCCAGCGCGGCGCGGCCCGAGAACCGCGTGGCGTTCGTGTCCTCGTGCATAGACGCCTACATCCGCGGCAACCTGCCCGTCACCGACGGGGCCGGCGGTCTGGGTGCGGCGGCAGGCGTGTTCGACGGCATCGACCTGGACTGGGAGTATCCGGCTGCGTGCGGCCTGACCTGCGGGACGCCGGAGGAAAGCGCCAACTTCACCGCGCTGCTGGCCGAGTTCCGCCGCCAGCTGGATGCGGTGCGTCCGGGCCTGCTGCTGACCATCGCTGCTGGTGCGGGCGTGGACAAGATCCGCGTCACCGATCCGGGCACGTACAGCCAATACCTGGATTACATCAACGTGATGACGTACGACTTCCACGGCACGTGGGATCCGCGCACGAACCATCACTCGCCGCTGTTCGACTCGCCCAACGATCCGCGCACGGGCGACCAGAAGCTCTACAACAGCAACGATGCGATGGAAGCCTTCCTCACGCGTGGCGTGCCGGCATCCAAGCTGAACCTGGGCATCGGCTTCTACGGCCGTGGCTGGACGGGCGTGGCCAGCGTCAACAACGGTCTGTACCAGACCGGCAGCGCCGCGCCGGGCACGTATGAGGCAGGCAACGAGGACTACAAGGTGCTGAAGGACCGCCCCGGCACCGTGTACACCGACGCCAATGCGCGTGCGACCTGGAAGTACGACGGCAACACGTTCTGGAGTTACGACACGCCGGCGATGGTCACCGAGAAGATGAACTACGTGAAGGCGCAGAACCTTGGCGGCGCGTTCTTCTGGGAGTTCAGCGGCGACGACGCCAGCGGCACGCTGGTGAACGCCATCAACAACGGACTGAAGTAAACGAGCGCTCTCCAGACCCGGACGACGGGTTTCCCTCCGCGCCGGTCCTCGTGACCGGCGCTTTTTTCTCGTGCAGCCTGCGTGTTTGTGCCCGCTTCAGTGACGGGCGAACACCAGCGTGGCGTTGTTGCCGCCGAATCCGAAGCTGTTGGACACCACGGTGCGCAGTACGGCATCGCGGCTGGCACGCACGATCGGGAAACCTTCCGCGCGCGCGTCGAGCTGGTCGATGTGGGCCGATCCTGCGATGAACCCGTCGCGCATCATCAGCAGGCAGTAGATCGCCTCGTGCACGCCGGCCGCGCCCAGCGAATGACCCGACAGTGCCTTGGTCGCGGAGATCGGTGGAACGCGCGAGCCGAACACCTCGGCGATGGCCTGCAGTTCGACCACGTCGCCCAGCGGCGTGGCGGTGGCGTGTGCGTTGACGTAATCGACGGGCTCGCGCACGTCCTGCAGTGCCTGGCGCATGCAGCGCACGGCACCCTCGCCGGATGGCGCGACCATGTCCGCACCGTCGGACGTCGCGCCATAGCCGACGAGTTCGGCATGGATGCGTGCCCCGCGCGCCAGTGCATGCTCGCGTTCCTCCAGCACCAGCATGCCGCCGCCCCCGGCGATGACGAAGCCGTCGCGGTGCGCATCGTACGGGCGCGACGCAGAGGACGGCGTTTCGTTGTGCGCGGTGGAAAGCGCACCCATCGCATCGAACAGGAACGCCATGCCCCAGTGCGCCTCCTCGCCGCCACCGGCCAGCACCACATCCTGCCGGCCACTGCGGATCAGCTCGGCGCCTGCTCCGATGCAATGCGCCGACGTGGCACATGCCGCCGACAGCGAGTAGCTCACGCCACGGATGCCGAACGCGGTGGCCAGCGACGCGGAAACGGTGGAGCACATCGTGCGCGGCACCATGTACGGCCCCACCTTGCGCACACCGCGTTCGCGCAGGATGTCGGTGGCCTCGATCTGCCAGTGCGGCGAACCGCCCCCGGAGCCCGCGATGAGGCCCGTGCGTTCGCTGCGCACCTGCTCCGCCGTCAGTGCGGCGTCCGCCAACGCCTGCTGCATGGCCACGTACGCGCACGCGGCGGCATCGCCCATGAAGCGGCGCAGCTTGCGGTCGATCGCCGACTCCAGGTCGATCTGCGGCACGCCCGCGACCTGGCTGCGCAATCCGGCCGACGCGTATGCCGGCTGGTGGGTGATTCCCGAGCGTCCCTCGCGCAACGACGCGGCCACCGCGTCGGCATCGTTGCCCAGGCACGACACGATGCCCATTCCCGTCACGACGACACGGCGCATCAGAAGCCCTCCGTCGACTTGAACAGCCCCACGCGCAGATCCTTCGCGGTGTAGATCTCACGCCCGTCGACGCTGGTGGTACCGTCGGCGATGACGAGGTTGAGGCGACCGCGCATCACGCGGCGGATGTCGATGGTGTACGCGACCAGGCGGGCACTCGGCAGTACCTGCCCGGTGAACTTCACCTCGCCGACGCCGAGCGCGCGCCCGCGTCCCTGCTCGCCCAGCCACGGCAGGTAGAAGCCCGCCAGCTGCCACATTGCATCCAGGCCGAGGCAGCCGGGCATCACGGGATCCCCGGGAAAGTGGCAGCCGAAGAACCACAGGTCCGGCCGCACGTCGAGTTCGGCGCGGATTTCGCCGTTGCCGTGGCGACCGCCTTCGCTGGCGATGTGGGTGATGCGGTCGAACATCAGCATGGGCGCGGCCGGCAGTCGCGCATTGCCGGGACCAAACAGTTCGCCCTGCGCGCAGGCACGCAGCTGCGCGAGATCGAACGAAGCAGACTGGGTCATCTCGATGGATAGGTGTGGAAGGCGCCGCAGCGTCGCGCACGCATTGCGGTGTTGCCTTGACTCACATCAACGGCGCATATCCATGCGCGCCCGTACGGCAACCGGGACTTTGCACGGCATCACGCCCGATCCTGCATGCGCTGCCGTACGGCATGCGCGGTTATGGTGTGCCATCCCCACAAGGAGACTCCCATGCGCCTGTCGATCCTCGCCTTCGCACTCGTCGCGTCCCTGCCCTGCGTCGCGTTGGCGAACGAAACCTCGCAGACCTACGGTGCAGAACTTGAAGGCTTCGATTACCCGCATCCGGTGAAGCATTACGAGTTCACCTCGCAAGGCACGCCGATGCGGATGGCCTACATGGACGTGGCGCCGCGCACTCCGAATGGACGCACGGTGGTGCTGTTGCACGGCAAGAACTTCTGCGCGGCGACGTGGGAGCAGACCATCGCCGCACTGTCGAAAGCCGGCTACCGCGTGGTCGCGCCTGACCAGGTTGGCTTCTGCAAGTCGACCAAGCCGCAGCAGCATCAGTACAGCTTCCACCAGTTGGCCGCGAACACGCATGCGTTGCTCGAATCGCTTGGCATCGAGCGCGCAACCGTGGTCGGCCACTCCATGGGCGGCATGCTCGCGGCGCGCTTCGCGCTGATGTATCCCGATGCGACCGAACGCCTGGTGCTGGTCAACCCGATCGGGCTGGAAGACTGGAAGGCCCTGGGCGTGCCGTGGGCCAGCGTCGATGCGAACTACGCCGGCGAGCTGAAGACGAGTTTCGAGTCGATCAAGCGTTACCAGCAGCAGGTCTACTACGGCGGGCAGTGGAAGCCGGAATACGACCGCTGGGTCGGCATGCTTGCGGGCATGTATGCAGGCGCCGGCAAGGAACGCGTGGCATGGAACCAGGCGCTGACGTCGGACATGGTGTTCACGCAGCCGATGGTGCACGAGTTCCCGCAGGTACGGGTGCCGACCACGCTGCTGATCGGCCAACGCGACCGAACCGCCATCGGCCGTGATCGCGCGCCGGCGGAACTGCGTACGCGGCTGGGCGATTATCCGGCGCTCGGCAAGCGCGCGGCGCAGGCGATACCGGGCGCGACGCTGGTGGAGTTCGAGGACCTGGGCCACTCGCCGCAGGTCGAAGCGCCGCAGCGCTTCAACCAGGCATTGCTGCAGGCGCTGCAGTCGAAGTGATTCGCGCGGGCCTCAACGCGCCGCGAACCGCAGCGCATCGTCCAGCAGGCCGGCCGCGGTGACGCCCGCGCCTGCTCCGGGGCCCTGGATCACCAGCGGCTGGTCGTTGTAGCGGTCCGACCAGATCGCCACGCGATTGTCGGTGCCGGCGCCGCCCGCGAGCGGGTGATCCGCCGGCAGCGACTCCAGGCCGACGCGGGCGCGTCCATCCTGCAGGCGCGCGATGAAACGCAGCTTCTCGCCGCGCTTGTACGCGGCGGCGTAGCGCTCGCGCAGCGACGTGTCGAGCGCGGGTAACGCGGCGTCAACACCGTCCTTCGACAGGATCGCCAGCGCGGGCGGCACCAGCGAGGTCACGTCCACCGCATCGCTTTCCAGTTCCACGCCGGCGGTGCGCGCCAGGATCAGCAGCTTACGGCGCACGTCCTCGCCGGACAGGTCATCGCGCGGATCCGGTTCGGTATAGCCGGCATCGCGCGCCTGACGCACCAGCGCCGAGAACGGACGCATGCCATCGTAATGGTTGAACAGCCAGGCCAGCGAGCCCGACAGCACGCCCGCGATGGCATGGATTCGATCGCCACCGGCCTGCAGTTCGCGCAGCGTGCGCAGCAGCGGCAGGCCGGCACCGACGGTAGCGCTGTCGCCATAACCGCTGTTGCCGACGGACGTCGCGTTGCGGATCGCACGCCACCGCGTCAGCGAAGTGCCCTGCCCGATCTTGCACGCCGTGACGACGTGGATGCCCTGCGCCAGCCAGTGCGCGTGACGGTCGGCGACGGTCTCGCTGGCGGTGGCGTCGATGACGATGCGCGTGCCTTGGCCCTGCAGTGCGGCTTCCACCGCTTCGATCGAACTGGGCTGGGCCGCCAGTGCGAGCCGCTGTCCCGCCTCGGCGGACGCGAGGCCGGAACGGTCGCTCGCGGCATGACGCGAGTTCGCCACGTGCACCAGTTGCAGGCGTCGCTCTAACGCGGTGCCGTGCCATGCGGCCAGGCGGGCCAGCACGGCGCTGCCCACCGTGCCCGTACCGAGCAGCGCGATGCGTGCGTGCGCTGGTTGCGTCAGTGCGGCGACGTCGCGCGCCAGTTCGACCGCCGCGACGCTCATCGTTTGACGCGCTCGGCGAAGGCCACCGCCTGCTCGGCACGTTCCAGCGCCGCGGCGATGTCGGCGACCAGATCGTCGGCATGCTCGATGCCCACCGACAGACGCAGCAGACCCTCGCCGATGCCGGCGGCTTCACGCGCCTCGGCCGACATCGCGGCGTGCGTCATCGTCGCCGGGTGCGCGACCAGGCTTTCCACGCCGCCGAGCGATTCGGCCAGCGTGAAGCACTGCAGGCCATCGAGGAACGCGCGTACCGCGTCCACGCCGCCGTCGAGTTCCACGCTCAGCATCGCGCCGAAGCCCGTCTGCTGGCGCGCGGCCACCGCATGGCCGGGATGCGATTCCAGGCCCGGGTAATGCACGGCAAGCACGGCCGGGTGTGCATCCAGCAACGCCACCAGCGCCTGTGTGTTCTCCTGGTGCACGCGCAGGCGCGCATCCAGCGTGCGCAGGCCGCGCAGCGTGAGGAAGCTGTCGAACGGCGAACCGGTCAGGCCCAGCGCGTTGGCCCACCAGACCAGCTGCTGGTGCTGCTGCGCATCGCGCGACACGACGGCGCCACCGACCACGTCGCTGTGGCCGTTGATGTACTTGGTCGTGGAATGCACGACGTAATCCGCGCCGAAGGCGATCGGCTGCTGTAGCGCCGGCGAAAGGAAGGTGTTGTCCACCACCACCTGCGCACCGTGCGCATGCGCGGCTTCGATGACGAAGCGCAGGTCGGTCACGCGCAGCAGCGGATTGGAAGGCGTCTCGATCCACACCACGGCGGGATCGCCAGCCAGCGCTTCGGCCAGCGCGCGCGGATCGGTGAGGTCGGCGGTGACCAGTTCGAAGGCGCCCTTGCGTGCGAGCGCGTTGAACAACCGCCAGCTGCCGCCGTAACAGTCGTGCGGCACCACCAACCGGTCGCCCGGCTTGAGCAGCGCGTGCAGAAGCAGCGTGATGGCGCCCATGCCGGTCGCGGTGATCACGCCGCCCGCGCCGCCTTCCAGTTCGGCCAGCGCCTCGCCCAGCAGGTCGCGCGTGGGGTTGCCGCTGCGGGTGTAGTCGTAGGTGCGCTTCTCGTTGAAGCCCGCGAAGCTGAAGTTGGAGGACAACACGATCGGCGGCGTCACCGCACCGAAGGCAGCGTCGCGGTCGATTCCGGCGCGGACCGCCGAGGTACAGCGATTGCGCGTGCTCATGCCGCCACCTCCACCACGTCGTCCAGCGCTTCGCCGAGGATGGCCGCGAGGGCCTGCTCCTCCTTCAGGAAGGCGTCATGGCCGTACAGCGAGCGCACCACGCGCAGCCGCGTCTCGCCGCGCAGGCGCTCGACCAGGTCGTAGGAATCCGACACGGGCACCAGGCGGTCCTCGGCGACGGCGACCACGGTCACCGGCAGGCGGATCGTGCCGGGATCCACGTCCTGCAGGTCGATGGACTCCGACAGGCGCAGGTACGCGGTCGGTGACGTGCGCGCGACGTAGGTGGCGCCGCAATGGTCGAGGTAATCCTCGGCACCCACGCGTACGCGGCCATCGCTTACCTGCGCCGGTTCGAAGCGGGCGGCGAACTCTTCCGGCGTGCGGTAGCTGAGGATGGCGAACTGCCGCGCCAGTGCCAGGCCGTGGGTTTCATCGCACTGCAATGCGCCCAGCGCGACCGCACGACGCTGCAGCGCGCGCCACGCGCTGGCATACGGGTGTGCGCGATGCACGCCGCTGATGGCGACCAGCTGTTCCAGGCGCGCGCCGTGGCGCGAAGCGAACTGCAGTCCCACCATCGCGCCGTACGAACAGCCCACGAACGCGCGCAGCCGCTGCACGCGCAGTGCATCGAGCAGTACCGCGACAGCATCGGCCTGATCCGCAGGATCCAGCGGCACATCCAGCGTGCCGTCGGCACCGATCCAGTCGAACGCGATCAGGCAGTGCTCGCGCGGATCCAGCGGCTTGCCCGCACCGACCTGCTGCTCCCACCAGCCCGCCTCGGCGAACGCCTCGCTGGCGGCCAGATGGCGATGCGCGGAGATGCCGCCGGCAACGAACACCGCCGGCTGCGCACGATTGCCGAGGATCTCGTAGCGCAGCGTCACCGCGCGGGTACCGGCATGCCGCAGCGGCAGTTCGACCTGGAGTTCGCCGCGCAGAGCCGGAACGGTGGAGGCGAAGCGGGTGGCGTGCGCGATGGCGTCCAGCACGTCGACGCGCTCGGCGCAGGGGTGTTCGGACTGGGCGGAGATGGGGGCGAGGCTCATGGCGGGCATCCTTGGTTACGGGGCCACCGAGCCTGCGAGTCGCTCGCGCACCCGCCGAAGGGGTGCACGCGCAACCATCTTTCGACCGGCGCCGCCGCGGAGGCGGGACCTGTCGCAGGAATTGGCACCTTCACCCGTGCAGCGTCGCAGCCCTGGGTTGGGTTGCCCCGGCTTCAAAGGGCCTGTCCCTCAGCCGGTCTCGATGGATGGCCGCAGTCTGCAACCGCGGGACCGGGCATGTCAATCGCTCTATCCGCATATAGCGATTTATTATTTCAGTCACGCTGCCGGCTCACAATGTGAAGGGAGCCCGAATACACTTCGGCCATGACTCCACGCCTCACGTCCGCCGCCATCATCGCTCCGGTGCTGGCGGTCCTGATCTCCGCCTGCTCCACCACCCGCCCCACCGCCCCCGCCGCTCCGCAGAAGGCGGACGCCGCCGCGACGCCCGAACTGCGCACCGTGCTGGAGCGCTACGTCTCGGCCGAAAGCGCGCAGGACGAGCTCGACTCGCTGGCCACCTGGCCCACCGAGGACGGCCGCACCTGGCTGATCGCCACCGCCAAGTCGACCCATCGCCTGGTCGTGTTCGATGCCGACACCGGCGAGCGGCTGCGCGAGGTCGGCGGCGAGGGACAGCGGCTCGGCGAATTCGACCGACCCAATGGCATCGCGGTGTACGGCGACATGCTGTTCGTGGTCGAACGCGACAACCATCGCGTGCAGGTGATGTCGCTGCCGGACTTCAAACCGCTGGGCAGCTTCGGCGACGCGCAGCTACGCAGCCCGTACGGGTTGTGGCTGACAGAGACTGAACCCGGCGAGCTGGAGGTGTACGTCACCGACAGCTTCATGTACGGCAAGAAGTTCGATGAGGTGCCGCCGTGGGCCGAGCTGGACCAGCGTGTGCGTCGCTTTCGCGTGCAGTTCGACCAGGCCGGCCACCTGCGCAGCAGCTACGCGGGCTCGTTCGGCGACACCACGCCGGACGCCGCGCTGCGCATGGTCGAATCCATCGCCGGCGATCCGGCCAACGACCGCCTCCTGATCGCCGACGAGGATCGTCGCCACGAATCGACGCTGCGCGAGTACAGCTTCAGCGGCAAGTACACCGGCCGCAGCCTGCCGCAGGACAGCTTCGGCGCGGAGGCCGAAGGCGTCGCGCTGTGGAGCTGCGCCGACGGCACCGGTTACTGGATCGCCGTGGACCAGCTGGCGCCGCTGACGATCTTCCATCTGTTCGATCGCACCACGCTGGAACCACGCGGCAGCTTCGAGGGCGAGACGACCGCGCACACCGACGGCGTCGCCCTGCACGCGGCCAGCACCGCGACGTTCCCTTCCGGCGCGCTGTTCGCCGTGCACGACGACAAGTCGGTCGCGGCGTTCGACCTGGCCGAAGTCGCGCGCGTGCTGAGCCTGTCGCCCACCTGCACGCAATAACACGATGGCCGGCATGCACCGACGCTGGGCATGGCTGCTGGGCAGTGCGGCACTGCTGACGGCGTTTGGCGCAGGCGCGGCCAAGATCTACCGCTGGACCGACCGCGCCGGCATCACCCATTACGGCGACCACGTGCCGGACGCGCCGCCGGCGGCGGTGAAGACCATTCCGGTGGAGGGCGAGCCGGGCGCGATCGCCCGGCTGCGCATCGAGAACGACGGCGACCGCTTCCTCGCCTTCGCCGACAACCGGCTTTCGGGCCCCATCGAAGTGCAGCTCGACTTCAGCCGCAGTGACAACGTGATCGGCCAGCCGATGCTGCCCGCGCGCGCCACCGTCGCCGCACGCGGCAGCGCCCTGGTGGCAGTGCTGAGTTCGGCCGATCCCGAGCGCGGCTTCGATTTCGAACTGCAGATGGAAAGCCTGCCCGGTGATCCCAATGCACGGCCGAGCAACGTCGACTACCTGCTGCCGCTGCAGCAGGCCGCCTTCCGCATCGACCAGGGCTACGGCGGCCAATTCAGTCACCGCGACGCACAGAACCGCTACGCGGTGGACTTCGCCGCCGACATCGGGACTCCGGTCGTCGCAGCACGCGACGGCGTGGTGATGCAGGTGGAATCCGACTTCGACAAGGCCGGCCTCAACCTGGAGCGCTACGGCGGCCGCGCCAACTTCGTGCGCATCCTGCACGAGGACGGCACGATGACCCTGTACGCGCACCTGAAGTCCGAAGGCGTGCTGGTACGCGTGGGCCAACGCGTGCGCGCCGGCCAGCAGATCGGCCTGTCGGGCAATACCGGTTTCACCACGGGCCCGCATCTGCACTTCGCGGTGCAGGTGAACCGCGGCATGAAGCTGGAGTCCATCCCGTTCCGCATGATCGGCCCGCAGGGTCCGCTGCGGATATCGGGCGGGTGAGGCGACGCGCTTGCGAACCACTGGTTCGCGCGTCGCCGAACGCCCAAACGCCATGCGTTTGGGCTGGGCGTGACGCACTGCGCCGTTCGCATCCATCAAGCCACGCCGCAATAAGAACTACTGCACGCCACGCCGGAGAGCCGAACCGCCGCACGTGCCCAATCGATTAATCGCCATCCACACAAAGCGCGGATTCCAGCGCAGGCAATACGGCGAGAACCATCGCCCGCCAGCCATCCCCGCGAAGGCGCCATGAAAGTCGATGCTTTTGCTCGTCATCCCCGCGAAGGCGGGGATCCATGGACTTTTCACGCTTTCACGTTGCTCTGTCAGGAGCAACAGCCAAAGCTTCCGTCCGTCTAAAGCCGACCGGGTCACTTTTCTTTGCTGACCCAAAGTCCGACTGGATTCCCTTCGGTCAAACGTAACCAAAAGAATCGACACAGCAATCCCACGACCGGCAGAGGAGTCGGTGCCTTCGCGAGTCGGACGTGGCCTTTGGCCACGTGGCCCGCACTTGCGGTGCGGGCGTTCGGGCAATGCGCGAGCCAGTGGCTCGCAACACGCATTGCCCTCACTCCATGCCTCCGCGCTCAGCAGCGCACGTCCTGCGCTGCCCTCCGGGGCTTGGGATGTGGTTGGCGTTCAACAGCAACAGCAGATGCGGTCGAACGCCTCCACCTGTGTCTTATCGTCCCACCACCCGCTTGTCGCCGAGCAAGTCACTGGATCCCGGCTTACGCCGGGATGACGGGCGAAAAGCGAAGAGCAAGGCCGACTTACGCTGCCTCGGCCGCCGCCGGCTCCACCATGTCCCGCCACTGCGGCAGCTTGTCGATCACGCCGACGTTGCGCAGGTACGCCTCGTCTACCGGCGTCTCGGCAACGAGCGCTGACGCCACGTGCACCGCGCCAGCCACCCAGAAGCCGCTCGCCTTGAGGCGACCCGGACGATGCTGGAACGCCACGCCTTCGACGATCGGCATCGGCAGGCCCCACAGGCCCAGCAGGTAGGCACCCGCTTCGGCGTAGTGAGGACCCGGCTGATCGGGACCGCCGGACACGCCCGGCAGCAGGCGGCCCACTTCGGCCAGCAGGCCGGCGGTGGCGGCGAGTTCAGCGCTCGGCCCAGCGAGCAGGCGACGCGCCAGGCGCGAGGTGCGCAGCGAGCGGTCCTGGATGGCCTCACGCTCCTTGCCGCCCAGGTGCATCGGGCCGAAGGCTTCGCTGGCCAGCACCAGGCGCAGCAGCGTCTGGTGGCCCAGGCGGGTCACCGCGGCGCGGATGTCGGTGATCTCGCGACCGCCGGAGAAGTACGCCGAGTTGCACAGGCGCAGCACCTTGGCCGCGATGGCAGGGTCCTGCGACAGCATCTGCGCGATCGCCGCGTTGCTGGCATCGGGATCGCGCAGCAGGCGGCTCAGTTCCAGGTACAGGCGCGGCGGCGGCGGCAACGAACCGATCCGGCCGATGGTCTGCTTGAGTTCCTCGTTGCCCAGCACCTGGCGCAGTTCGGCCACGCTGTCGACGGCTTCGATCAGCTCGCCTGCATCCAGCGGACGCGACAGCAGACGGTGCGCGCAATCCAGCCCCTGCAGCATCACCGCGTCCTCGTCCTGGTCCAGCAGGAGGATGCGGACCGCCTGCGGGTGCAGTGCGGCCAGTTGCGACAGCAGCACGGTGCCGGGCAGTCCGCCCGGTCGCAGGCCGCACAGGAACACGTCCACCGGGTCCGTGATGGAAAGCGCGGCGTCGGCCTGGGCCAGCCAGCTCACGTTCCAGTCCTGGCCGAAGAACCCCAGCGACTCTTCCAGCTCGCCGGCGCGGCCGGCGTCCTCACCCACGATGACAATGCGCACACCGCCTCCAGCAGAAGCCGACATTCACGGCGGATAGCGGCCGCGCGGAGGCCTTCTTTAGGGGCGGATGAACGGGGAAACCGCAAACTGCCAACCGGCGCACACTTCCTCAGTCACGGACTGCCGGAACGACACGGACCGGCGCTCCGGAGGCGGCCTGGGCGGGACGCGTATAATCGCCGGTCTTTCCCGATCTCCGATCCGCGGACCGGTCGCCCGACCCGCCCGCGACCGCCGTTGCCATGTCCGACGTTTCCCTCGAAGCCGCCCGCCGCCGCACGTTCGCGATCATCTCGCACCCCGACGCGGGCAAGACCACGCTGACCGAAAAGCTGCTGCTGTTCGGCGGCGCCATCCAGATGGCTGGCTCGGTCAAGGGCCGCAAGGCCGCGCGCCACGCGACGTCCGACTGGATGGCGTTGGAAAAGGAACGCGGCATCTCGGTGACCAGCTCGGTGATGCAGTTCCCCTACGAGGGACGCATCGTCAATCTGCTCGACACCCCCGGCCACGCCGACTTCGGCGAGGACACCTACCGCGTGCTCACCGCGGTGGACTCGGCGCTGATGGTCATCGACGTCGCCAAGGGCGTGGAAGAGCGCACCATCAAGCTGATGGAGGTGTGCCGCCTGCGCGACACGCCCATCATGACCTTCATCAACAAGCTCGACCGAGAGGGCAAGAACCCGATCGAACTGCTGGATGAAGTGGAGTCGGTGCTGAAGATCCAGTGCGCGCCGATCACCTGGCCCATCGGCATGGGCCAGCGCCTGAAGGGCGTGGTGCACCTGGTCACCGGCGAGGTGCACCTGTACGAACAGGGCCGCAACTTCACGCGCCAGGATTCGACCATCTTCGCGTCCATCGACGACCCGGCGCTGGAAGCACGCATCGGCGCGCAGATGCTGCAGGAACTGCGCGACGAACTGGAACTGGTCGAAGGTGCGTCGCATCCGTTCGACCTGGCCAAGTACCTGTCGGGTGAGCAGACGCCGGTGTTCTTCGGCTCGGCCGTCAACAACTTCGGCGTGCAGCTGCTGCTCGATTTCTTCGTCGAGCACGCGCCCTCGCCCAAGCCGCGCGCGACGACCTCGCGCGAGGTGGCCGCCTACGAACCCAAGCTCACCGGCTTCGTGTTCAAGATCCAGGCGAACATGGACCCGCAGCATCGCGACCGCGTGGCGTTCATGCGCGTGTGCTCGGGCCAGTTCAGCGCCGGCATGAAGGCCTTCCACGTGCGCAGCGGCAAGGAAGTGAAGCTGGCCAACGCGCTGACCTTCATGGCCAGCGATCGCGAGATCGCGGAGAGTGCATGGCCGGGTGACGTCATCGGCATCCACAACCACGGCACCATCTCCATCGGCGACACGTTCACCGAAGGCGAGTCACTGAGCTTCACCGGCATCCCGAACTTCGCACCGGAGCTCTTCCGCCGTGCGCGCCTGCGCGACCCGCTCAAGCTCAAGCAGCTGCAGAAGGGCCTGGCGCAGTTGTCCGAGGAAGGCGCCACGCAGTTCTTCCGCCCGCTGATGAGCAACGACCTCATCCTCGGCGCGGTGGGCGTGCTGCAGTTCGACGTGGTCGCCTATCGCCTCAAGGACGAATACGGCGTGGACGCCAGCTTCGAGCAGGTCAGCGTCGCCACGGCGCGCTGGATCCGCTGCGACAACGAGAAGAAGCTGGAAGAGTTCCGCGACAAGAACGCGATGAACCTGGCGGTGGACGCCGCCGGCCAGCTGGTCTACCTCGCACCCACGCGCGTCAACCTGCAGCTTGCGCAGGAACGCGCGCCGGATGTGACCTTCCTCGCCACGCGCGAACACGCGCACGCGACGACCATCGACTGACCGGCGCCTGATGCCCGCGTGGCTGGCGTGGTGGCTGGCGCTGAACACCGCCACCGTGCTGGTGTATGGCTACGACAAGGCAATCGCCGGCGGTCCGCGTCGGCGCGTACCCGAGCGCACACTGCTCGGCCTGGCCCTGCTCGGTGGTTCGCCCGGTGCGTTGATGGCGATGTGGATGTTCCGGCACAAGACGGCCAAGCGGAGCTTCCGCAACAAGGTTGCAGTGATCCTCACCTTGCAGGTTCTGGCCGTTGCGGCGGTGTACACGCTGTAGTGACCTTTCGGAATCGAGGCCTTTCGCGCGAACACGACGGGTACGACTCCGATCAACCAGCGCCACCGGCCCGCCGTGCAATGACGGCCGTCACTGAGCATTTGCTCCAGCCTGCGCTACGATGCTCGCACCATGCCCCCCGCACGCTCCGTCCACGACGGCTCGCTGTCCTCTGCCCCGCACGAGGTCCACTCGGTGCGCGAGGAATTCTTCAACGCGCTCACCCACGGTCTGGGCGCGACCGCCGCACTCGCCGGTGGCGCGGTCCTGATCACGCTGGCGGCGCTGTTCGGCGATGGCTGGCAGCTGGCCGGCGCCATCGTGTTCGGCATCTGCCTGTTGCTGCTGTACCTCGCATCGACGCTGTACCACGCGATCCAGCATCCCGTCGCCAAGGCGCGGCTCAAGGTGTTCGATCACTGTGCGATCTATCTGCTGATCGCCGGAACCTACACGCCCTTCACCCTGATCGGGTTGCGCGGTCCATGGGGCTGGGGCTTGTTCGCGGCGATCTGGACGCTGGCGGTGGCCGGCGTGATCTTCAAGCTGTTCTTCACCGGCCGCTTCAAGCTGTTGTCCACGGCCATCTACATCGCGATGGGCTGGCTGGTGGTGGTGGCCATCGAGCCGATGTGGGGCGCGCTGGACGGCTGGACCATCGGTTGGCTGTTCGCCGGCGGCCTGTTCTACACGCTGGGAACGGTGTTCTACCACCGGCCATCGCTGCCCTACTCGCACGCGATCTGGCACATGTTCGTTATCGCCGGCAGTGTGTGCCATTACGTTTCCGTAATGGCGCAGGTGGTGACGCCGGGCGAAATCATTCCGGCCTGAACTGCCGGCAACGCATTCACCCTCGCTTGACCGGACTCCGCCGATGGTGGGGCCGGTCCGTCATGGAAGCACGAGGTGGGCGTTTTCGTTCCGATCATCGCGGTGCGCATTCCACGCGGTCTCCGCGCGCGGAGGTAAGCCGTGGCAGCGCGCGACGCCACCGCCGAAGCTTCACCTCCGACCGTGTGGGTGCGCCGTCATCCGGTGCTTGCTGCCCTCGGCGTGATCGCGCTGCTCATCGTCATACTGATCGCGATCTGGGACTGGAACTGGTTCAAGGGCCCAGTTGAACGGCAGGTCGAAGCACGCACCGGGCGTTCGTTCGACATCGGCGGAAACCTCGACGTCGATCTGGGCTGGACGCCGGTGGTCTCCGCCGAGAAGGTGCGTTTCGGCAATGCCTCGTGGTCGCGTGATCCGGTGATGGCCTCCGCGGAGCGCGCCGAGCTGGCCATCGCCCTGTGGCCGCTGCTGCGTGGCCAGGTGCTGCTGCCGATGATCCGGCTGGATCATCCACGGCTGCTGCTGGAAACCAATCCCAAGGGCGGTTCGGGCAACTGGGTGTTCGGTGGCCAGACGGGCGAGAGCAAGGTGCAGTTCCGGCGGGTCGACATCCAGCGCGGCCTGCTGCGCTACCTCGACCGGCCTGCCCGCACCGACATCCGCGTCGGGGTGAGCAGCCAGCGCGCGAAGTCGCGCGAACACTCCGCCCCGGTTGCCGTGGTCGGGGGTGGACGGTGGGAAGGCAACGCATTCCAGATGCAGGGCACCGCCGCATCCCCGCTGTTGCTGCGCGATCGTGAGGCGCCGTATCGCATCGACGTGCGCGCATCCGCCGGCGCGACCCGTGCGCATGCGCGCGGCACGCTGCTCGATCCATTGCGCCTGCGCGGCTTCGACCTGCAGATGATGCTGGCCGGACGCGACATGGCCGATCTGTATCCGCTGCTTGGCCTGGCGATTCCACCGACGCCGCCGTATTCGCTGGACGGGCGTTTCAGCCGCGAAGGCGAGGTCTGGCATTACCGCGACTTCGACGGGCGGATCGGTGACAGCGACATGCACGGCGACGCGAGCGTCGACACCAGCGGCGAGCGCCTGTATCTGCGCGCCAATCTGCAGTCCAAACGCCTGGACTTCGACGACCTGGCCGGCTTCGTCGGCGGGGCACCACAGGCCGGCAGGGGCGAAACGGCCAACGCGGAGCAGGCGCGCGAGGCTGCCAGCAGACAGGCCCGCAGCCGCCTGCTCCCGGATACGCCGTACGAACTGGAAAAGCTGCGCGCCATGGACGCGGACGTGCGCCTGCGCGCCACGCGTATCAACGCCCCCAAGCTGCCGCTGGACGACATGGACGCGCACCTGCTGCTCGAAAACGGCCTGCTGCGGCTGGATCCGCTCAACTTCGGCGTGGCTGACGGCGACATCCGCTCGCGCATCCGCATGGACGCGCGCACCAGCACGATCCGCACGCGCGCCGACGCGGACCTGGCCGGGCTCAACATCTCCAAGCTGCTGCCCACGGTCGAACTGGCGCAGAACGCGATCGGAAAGGTGGGCGGCAAGGTCACGCTGGAAGGCACGGGCAACTCGATCGCCGCCATGCTCGGCAGCAGCGATGGCGCGGTGACCGTCGGCATGGGACGCGGGCGCATCAGCAACCTGCTGATGGAAATGGCCGGCATCGACCTGGCGGAAATCATCAAGTTCAAGCTCGGCGGCGACCAGCAGATCCCCGTGCGTTGCGCGTTCGCGGATTTCGCGGTCGACGATGGCGTGATGACGACGCGCTCGCTGGCCTTCGATACCAGCGACACCATCCTGGTCGGCTCGGGCACCATCAACCTGCGTGAGGAGAAGCTCGACCTCACCATCCGCCCGCGCCCGAAGGACCGCAGCCTGCTGGCCTTCCGCACGCCGCTGAAGGTGGACGGCAGCTTCCGCCAACCGAAGGTGCATCCGGATCTCGCGCGCGTCGGGCTGCGCGGTGCGATCGCGCTGACGCTGGGCACCATCACGCCGCCGGCGGCACTGCTGGCGACCATCGAAACCGGCCCGGGCGAGGACTCCGGTTGCGGCGGGCGTTACGCCAAATGAGCCGCCATCAACTGGCGATGTAGCGCTGCAGCTGGTCCAGCTCCAGCTGCTGGTCCTCGATGACCGCTTTGACCAGGTCGCCGATCGACACGACACCGAGCACCTGGCCGTTGTGCACGACCGGCAGATGGCGGATACGGTGGTCGGTGACGATCTGCATGCAGTGGTCGGCGCTGTCGTCCAGCCCGACGGTGATCACCTGGCCGGTCATGATGGTTCGCACCGGCGTGTCGGCCGAAGAACGTCCCTGCAGCACGATCTTGCGCGCGTAGTCGCGTTCGGAAAGGATGCCCACCAGGCGCCCACCCTCGATCACCAGTACGGCGCCGATGCGCTTTTCCGCCATCAGCCGTATCGCTTCGATGACCGGCGAATCGGGGCCGATCGCGAATATTTCAGGCGCCTTGGCTTCGAGCAGTTGTCGCACGGTGCGCATATCCGTCTCCTTCCGCTGGGCACGGGCCGAGCATACTCCAACGTGGTCGGGGCGCATGCGAAGGCGCCTGATGCAGCGGAACTAACTACCGGTCCGACCCGTAATGTCGCGCACCACGTCCGCGCGCGCCTCGTCGGGCATGCGCGAGACCTGCGCCGGCTGCCACACGTCGATGAGATAAAGCGGCCGCTGCTTGGACTCCTCGTACAGTCGCCCCAGGTACTCGCCGATCAGGCCCAACGCGATCAGCTGTACGCCGCCGAGGAACAGGATCACGGCCATCATCGAGGGCCAGCCGGCCACCGGGTCGCCCCACGCCAGCGCCTTCACGATGATCAGCACGCCGTAGAGGAAAGCCACCAACGCCGTCAGCAGGCCCAGATAGGTCGCCAGCCGCAACGGCGCAGTCGAGAAGCTGGTGATGCCTTCCAGCGCCAGGTTCCACAGCTTCCAGAAATTGAACTTGCTGTGTCCGGCCATGCGTGGATCGCGGTGGTAGGCGATGGACACGCGGTTGTAGCCGACCCAGCCGAACAGGCCTTTCATGAAACGGTGGCGCTCGCGCAATTGGCGCAGGCCCTGCAGCGACCGCGGCGAAAGCAGGCGGAAATCGCCGGTGTCGGCGGGAATCGGCGTCTTCGACAAGCGCCCGATCACCCGGTAGAACGCGTGTGCCGTCGATCGTTTGAGCCAGCCTTCGCCCTCGCGCTCCAGCCGCGTGCCGTGCACGTCGTCGTAGCCTTCGCGCCACTTGGCGACGAACTGTGGGATCAGCTCCGGCGGGTCCTGCGCGTCCGCGTCGAGGATCAGCGCCGCGCCTTCGTCGATGCGGTCGAGCCCCGCGGTCAGCGCAAGCTCCTTTCCGAAATTGCGCGAAAGGCGCAGCAGTGCGATGCGCGGATCGGCGGCGGCCAGCGCCCGCATCACCTCCCAGGTCGCATCGGAACTGCCGTCGTCGACGTAAAGCACCTGGCCATCGACCCGATGGTCGGCTGCAAGCGCATCCAGTACCGCGGCAATGCGCGGCTGCAGCAACGGCAGGTTGTCCGCCTCGTTGTAGGCGGCGACCAGGACGGTCAGGCGATCACGGTTCGTCATGCGCGCAATGGTAGTCGTGGCCGCTGCCGGCGTCAGTCGAGCCGCTTCAGATAGTCGCTGCCACCGATGTTGCGCATCTGCCGCTGGATGGCATTGGTGCGGCGCTGCACGTACGGCCCGGGGCGCGTGATGCTGTACCGGCGGGGGCTGGGCAGCACGGCGGCCATGCGCGCGGCCTCGGCGGCGCTCAGCCGGCTGGCGTCCTTGCGAAAATACGTCCGCGCCGCAGCCTGCGCGCCATACACGCCGTCGCCGAACTCGGCGATGTTGGCGTACACCTCGATGATCCGGTGCTTGGGCCACATCGTCTCGATCAGCAGCGTGTACCAGGCCTCGATGCCTTTGCGCACCCAGCTGCGCCCGCTCCACAGGAACAGGTTCTTCGCCGTCTGCTGGCTGATGGTGCTGCCGCCGCGCACCTTGCGCCCGCGCGCGTTGCTCTTGCGGGCCTTTTCGATGGCCTTTATGTCGAAGCCGAAATGCTCCGCGAAGTTCTGGTCCTCGGATGCCACCATGGCCAGCGGGACATGGGCCGAGATCTCGTCGAGGTCGCGCCAGTCGTAGGCGATGCGAAAGCTCCAGTCGCCCGCGCCCCAGGCCTCCAGCTGGCGCGAGACCATGAACGCGCTGACCGGCGGATCGATGAAGCGCAGGGTGGCCACCTGCACCACGGTGACGGCCAGGAACAGCAGCGGCACCGCGATCAACCAGCGCAACCAACGGCGGCGCTTCCGCGGTGCGGCCTCATCCATCCTCACGGCTTGCACGGCCTTTGCTCCATCCCCATCTTGTGTCCACGCCCCTTCACACGTTCGCGCGCATTATCCCCAAATGCGGCGCGCCATCCGCTCGAGTAGACGATGACCCAGCCACAGCCCTCCTCCACCGACCGCGACCAGCTGACCCGATTCCTCATCGAGGGCGCGGGCGTGCGCGGCGTCCGGGTGCATTTGCAGGACACCTGGCAGCAGATCCGCAGCCGCGCCGAATATCCGGCGGCCGCCGCGGAACTGCTGGGCGAAGCCGCCGCTGCGGCCGCGCTGTTCACCGGGCATGCCAAGGTCGACGGCCGCCTTTCGGTCCAGCTTCGGGGCAGCGGCGCCTTGCGCACGCTGTTCGCCGAATGCACGGCCGCCGGCACCCTGCGCGGCATCGCCCAGCTGGACGAGCACGGTGAAGTCCGCCGCGACCTCCAGTCCCTCGGCCCGGATGCGGTACTGGCCATCACCATTGAGAACCCCTCGGTGGATGGCCGCGATCCGATGCGCTACCAAGGACTCGTCGCGCTGGAATCCGATTCGCTGGCCGGCGCTTTCGAAGACTACTTCCGCCAGTCCGAGCAGTTGCCGACCCGCCTGCTGCTGGCAGCCGACGAACGGCAGGCTGCAGGCCTGATGCTGCAGAAGTTGCCGGGCGACCATGGCGACGACGACGGCTGGAACCGCGCCGGGGCCCTGTTCGACACGCTGCGTCCGGAAGAGTTGCTGGAATGGACCTCGGACGACCTGCTCACCCGGCTGTTCCACGAGGACGGGGTCACGGTGATGGTCGGCAAGCCGCTGCGCTTCGCCTGCTCGTGTTCGCGCGAGCGGGTGGAGTCCATGCTGGTGTCCCTGGGCGAAGCCGAAGCCGAGGCGGCCGTCACGGCGGCCGGTGGACAGGCCTTGGTCCGTTGCGAGTTTTGCGGACAGAGTTACCGTTTCAACGCAGAGGAAATCGCTAGCTTGTTTGCAGTGGCCACGGCGGAAGTCGCCGCCCCGGAACGCCTGCAATAGCGCATCCGGGCCACTGGGGAGTAATTGTTAAATAAACATAAACGCTCTATAGTCTCGGCTCCTGGGAGAAGGGAACTCCGCCGGTTTTACCCGGTCGTAACAAGGCCATGAACGCGCGCTTCCTGCGACTGCCGTTGACCCTGATGCTCGCCGCCGGCGTGGCTTCGGGCGTTCATGCGCAGACGGCGCCACGCCGCGTGGTCACCGACACGACCTACCTCCCGGTCTGGAACCAGAACAGCGGCAAGGTCGAATACCTGCTCCAGTTGGAGCCCACCGGGGCACCCGTCGCCGGCGCCCGATGGCAGGTCGGCAGCAATACGCTCGACGCGGCGTTCGGCCTTGAAGCCGGCGATACGCTCGGTCTGGTCTGCGATCGCAAGACCGGCCTGGCCGGCGCCATCGGCAATCTTGCCAACCATTGCCTGCTCGCCTCGCTGGACGAGGAAGAGGTCAACGCTGCACGCCAGGGAACCGTCGGTGCCAGCCTGACCCGCGCCGGCGGCAAGGTCGGCCTATCCTTTGGCAGCGGCCGCGACACCCTGCCCGCCTGGCTCAGCCCGAACAACCGCCCGGGCAAGGTCGACCAGAACACCCTCACCGTCTACGGCCAGAAGAACATTGGCCGCGAGGCGACGGTTTCCATCGGCGGTACCTGGGCCAAGGCCCGGCTGATCCCTGCAGGCGAGATGCCAGCGCTGGCCGACCGCTGGAGCACCAAGAGCGTCACCGTCGGCGCGGGCTTGGGCAACTTCAGCGCCAACATCGTCGGCCGAGTGGTCGACACCCCGGGTGAGCCCGGGCAGTGGGAGGGCCTTGGGGTCGGCCTGACCTGGCGCACCCCGTGGAGCGGCCAGCTGACCGTCGGCGCCGAAAACGTCGTCACCCGCGGCAAGAACCCCTTCGCGCCGGACAACGGCGAGAAGGACGAAGGCACCGTCCCGTACGTCAGGTACGAGCAGGATCTGTGACCTGCGTTTCGGTCTAGCCGGTTCCGGCCGACCATCCCTTTCCATCTCTCTCCGAAGTGGGTCAGGTTTTCCCTGACACACTTTTCGTTATTTGGCCCCTCATTTGTCGTTAACGAACCTTTCACTTCGTTCCGACACGGGGTAGGATCGGGACTCCTTGCCGTATTTGGCGCCTTGTTTGACGCCGCCCGCTGCAAGGGTTCTAGGGGTTAAACCGATCTTGGAGAGAGAGATGAGTTTGAAGACCACCCAGCTCGGGGAGGCGATCGCGTTCGCCCTCACCGCGGGCACCCTCGCTTTCGTCGCGGCGCCTGGTACGGCCAGTGCGCAGGACGCCGAAAACGAGCAGACCACCACGCTCGATCGCATTGAAGTCACCGGTACGCGCATCCGCCAGGTCGACCTGGAAACCGCGCAGCCGGTTCTGCAGATCACCCGTCAGGACATCGAGAAGCAGGGCTTCCAGTCCGTTGGCGACATCCTGCAGAACATCACCGCCACCGGTTCGCCGCCGATCAGCCGCGCCGCGCCGCTGTCGGCCGGTGAAGCTTCGGGCGGCACCTTCATCAGCATGCGCAACCTGGGCGCTGCCCGTACGCTGGTGCTGATGAACGGCAAGCGCCTGGGCGTGACCACTGGCGGTCTGTCCGACATCTCGACGATCCCGGCCGCGGCCGTGGAGCGCATCGAAGTGCTGAAGGACGGCGCCTCCTCGATCTACGGCTCGGACGCGATCGCGGGCGTGATCAACATCATCACCCGCAGCAACTTCGAAGGTGCCGCTGCCAGCGTCTACTACGGCCAGTTCGACGAAGGCGACGGCGCGATCACCAACGGCAGCTTCATCATGGGCTTCGCGGGCGACCGCGGCTCGCTGACGGTTGCTGGCGAGTGGTCGAAGGAAGACGAAGTTTGGGCGAAGGATCGCGAATACAGCGAATTCCCGCGCTCGCAGAACCATCCCGACGACAACTGGACCACGGTCGGTGACGTCGGCGGTTTCAACAGCGTCTTCGCGCAGGGCCTGCCGAACGTCGTGTACGTGCCGGCCACCACGACTAACCCGACTCGCTCCACGCGCGTCGTGCTGCGGGAGGGTGGCGATCCGCGCAATCCGGCCGACTGGATCTCGCAGAACACCGCCGTCGGATCGTGCGCCCCGAACTCCGTGGCCAATCCGGGTCCGGGCATCTGCACCCCGGGTTCGACCCTGCACAAGTCGAACTCGAACGAGCAGATGACCCTGCGCCAGCCGATCGAGCGCGAAGCGCTGAACATCGACGGCATCTACGACATCACGGACAACGTCCGCTTCCGCACCAACCTGCTGTACAGCCATCGCATCAGCACGCGCAGCATCGCGGGCTACCCGATGCAGGCGGCGTCTTTCGCCACGCCGATGGCGGCCAACAGCTACTTCAACCCGGTCGGTGCTTCGATCGGCAGTTGGTGGCGCCGTACGTGGGAAGTGCCGCGTGTCACCGAGAGTGACCTGACCACGTATCGCTTCGCCGGTGCGTTCGAGGGCAGCTTCGACTTCGCCGACCGCACCTTCGACTGGGACGTGTCGTACCTCAACAACACGAACCGCAACGTCCAGTCGGCCTTTGGCAACCTGAACCTCGCCAACGTGCGTGCGGCCGTCGGTCCGTCGTTCCTCAACACGGCACCGGGCGCCACCCAGGGCCAGGTGGTGTGCGGCACACCGGGCAACATCATCGCCGGCTGCGTGCCCTGGAATCCGTTTGCACCGTTCGGTGCCACCGGACCGGGTGCTCTGACCGGCAACCAGGCGCTGCAGAACTTCCTCTTCCAGGAAGAGCATTCGACCGGCGAAACCGAAACCACTGTGATGTCGGCCAACCTCGCCGGCACCATCTTCGCCATGCCGGCGGGTGACCTCGGCTTCGCGCTCGGTATCGAAAACCGCAAGGAAGAAGGCGAGTTCACGCCGGACGCACTCGCGGTGACCGGTGGCTCGACCAACCTGGCGGCCGGTCCGACCCGCGGCAGCTACACCGTCGACGAAATCTACGCCGAGCTGCAGATTCCGATCCTGGCCGACATGCCGTTCGCGCGTGAACTGACCTTCAGTGTCGCCAGCCGTTACTCGGACTACGACACCTTCGGCGACACGACCAACAACAAGTTCGGCCTGAAGTGGAAGCCGATCGACTCGTTGCTGTTCCGTGCCACCTATGCCGACGGCTTCCGCGCACCGACGATCGCCGACCTCTATGGTGGCGGTTCGCAGACGTTCGCGCAGTTCACCGATCCCTGCGACGTGAACCTCGGCGCCGCAGCTTCCAACGCCGCGGTGCGCAACAACTGCATCAACGGCGTCGGCGGCAACGGCGCCCTGGGCGCGCTGGGCAACACGTACCGTCAGCTGGGGCAAGGTGGTAGCCCGGTCGGCACGGTGCCCGCCCAGACCCCGGTGGCCTTCACCAACGGTTCCAACCCGAACCTCACGCCGGAACTGTCGAAGTCGCAGACCATCGGTTTCGTGTGGAGCCCGGGCTTCATCGACGGCTTCAACATGGCCGTGGACTGGTGGAAGATCCGCATCTCCGACACCATCGTTGCCGACGCCCCGACCACCATGCTCAACGACTGCTACGTCGTGGGCATCGCGTCGCGCTGCGTCGCTCCGACGGGCGGCGCACCGGGCTTCACGCGTGACCCGGCCACGGGCGTTCCGACCGTGTTCTTCGCCAGCCGCAACGCCGGCTTCCGCAAGGTCGAAGGTTTCGACGTCGACCTGACCTACCGCTTGCGTACCGAGGCTTGGGGCAACTTCACGGTGTCGTCCACCAGCACCTATACCGCCAAGGACTACCTGGTCAGCACCAACGACCCGCGTTATGCCCTGTCGACCGTGGGCCAGGCCGGTGCCGGCAATCCGCACCGCATCCGCTCGAACCTCAACCTGAGCTGGGACATGGGTTCGTTCGGTGCAAGCTGGATGGCGCGCTACTACTCGGGCATGAAGGAAGCGTGCACGTACTTCACCCCGACGCCGAACACCGTGCCGGCTCCGCCGGTCACCGAGCCGCACCTGGAATGCGACGAGATCGTCTATGCCCCGACCGGCGCGTTCAACGCGAACGGCACGCCGGCCAGCTCGCTGTCGCGTCGCCGCAACTCGGGCTCGGTCACGTTCCACGACGTCCAAGCCCGCTGGGAAGCCCCGTGGAACGCGACGGTCGCCATCGGTGCGAACAACGTGTTCGACAAGCAGCCGCCGGTCATGTACTCGCAGCCGAACTCGAACTTCAGCTTCGACGGTGAGTACGACATCGGTCGCTTCTGGTACATGAAGTACACCCAGCGCTTCTGATCCACTGCTGGTCCTGCTGCAACGAGACACGGCCCCGCAAGGGGCCGTGTTTTTTTGTGCCCCGGCACTGCGGGCCACTCCCTCCGCCCCTTCCAGGTGGACTTGCCGCCGTCTCAAACGGGAACGAGACGAAATGTTAACGACACTTTAATTGTCGGGCGGACCGGGCTAGTATCGAGTCGACCTTGCCGAATTTGGCGTCCTAATTGACCTCAACGGCCGGGTTCCCGGGAAACCAAGACCCAAACTTGGAGAGAGAGATGACCTTGAAGACCACCCAGCTCCGCGATGCCATCGCGGTTGCCCTAGCGGTGAGCGCCACGGCTGTAACCGGCGCTGCATTCGCACAGGAAAGCGAGCAGGAGGCCACTACGCTTGGCCGCGTGGAAGTAACCGGTTCGCGCATCAAGCGGGTCGACACCGAAACCTCGCAGCCCATCCTGACGCTGAACCGTCAGGCCATCGAGAGCACCGGCGTGACCTCGATCGGTGACGTGCTGCAGCAGATCTCGACCAACGGCTCCGCGCTCAACACCAGCTTCAACAACGGCGGCAACGGCCAGACGCAGGTGGACCTGCGCAACCTCGGCTCGAACCGCACGCTGGTGCTGGTCAATGGCCGTCGCTGGGTGACCGGCCTGGCGGGCGCCGTCGACCTCAACACGATTCCGATCGCGGCAGTCGAGCGCGTCGAGGTGCTGAAGGACGGTGCGTCCGCGATCTACGGTTCGGATGCCATCGCCGGTGTCGTGAACATCATCACGCGCCAGAATTTCGACGGTGCTTCCGCGTCGGCATTCTTTGGCACGACCAGCAAGGGCGACGGCACGCAGCAGGCGTACGACTTCATCATCGGCAGCACGTCGGAGCGCTCCAACGTGATGCTGGGTGTCAACTACGTCAAGCAGGAGCCGATCTTCGCCGGCGACCGTGAAATCTCCTCGGTTCCGTCCTACGGCCTGCCGGCGAACAGCGTGCTGGCCGGCGCGTCTTCGACCAGCCGCTTCGGTCGCTTCGATTTCACGGGCAACCCTGGCACCTCGACCCTGATTCCAGGCGCGGAAGGCTGCATCAACGGCCAAGTCTGCGATCCCTCAGTTGCAAGCCAGTTCCGTCCGTTCAACCTGGCCACCGACGGCTTCAACTTCGCGCCGGAAAACTACCTGTCGACGCCGCAGGAGCGCACCGGCCTGTTCGGTCAGGCCCGCTTCGACATCACCGAGCGCGTGTCGTTCAAGGCCGAAGCGCTGTACAACGAGCGCCGTTCGGAGCAATACCTGGCACCGCAGCCGATCAGCTGGGGCTTGGCACTGCCGGCGGGCTTCAACTCGCCCACGTCGCTGGCGTACACCTTCAACATCTCGGCCGACAGCATCTACAACCCGTTCGGTGAGGAAATCGACCGTGTGCAGATCCGCGGCCCGAGCTTCTCTCCGCGCAGGTTCTCGCAGGACGTCGACACGTACCGCTTCGCCGGCGGTTTCGACGGCACCTTCGAACTCGGCGAGCGCTACTTCTCGTGGGATGTGGGCATGTCCTACACCGACAACCACGAGGACGACACCACCACCGGCCTGCAGAACCTAGCCCGCATCCGCGATGCGGTCGGTCCTTCGATGATCGTCGACGGCGTGCCGATCTGCGTGAGCACCCCAGGCGATCCCACCACGGCCATCCTGGGCTGCGTCCCGCTGAACGTGATGGGCAACGCCGAGGACATCTCCCAGGAGATGATGGATTACATCAACTACGTCGACCACGGCACCATCAAGGACGAGCAGAAGTCGTACACCGCCAACATCTCGGGCGACATGTTCGAACTGCCTGGTGGCATGGCAGCGTTCGCGGCCGGTTACGAGCGTCGTGAAGTCAACGGTGCGTTCAGCCCCGATGCACTGGCTTCCTCGGGCCTCACCACTGGCAGCCAGGCTACGGCGACGTCGGGCGGGTACAAGGTCGACGAGCTGTACCTCGAACTCAACCTGCCGATCCTGCAGGGCGTGACGGGCGCTGACCTGCTCGAGTTCCAGTTGGCGGGCCGCTATTCCGACTACTCCACCTTCGGCAACACGTTCAATCCGAAGTTCGGTTTCAAGTGGAAGCCGATCGAGGACCTGCTGGTCCGCGGCAACTGGAGCAAGGGCTTCCGTGCACCGTCGATCAACGAACTGTTCGCCGGCGAGGCGGACAACTTCCCGACCCTGTACGACCCGTGCGACACGAACAACCTCTACGCTGCAACGGTCACCGGACAGCTCAGCGATGCAGGCGTTGCCGCGGTAGCGGCGAACTGCCTGGCCGACGGCGTTCCGGCTGACTACTCGCAGCCGAACCCGCAGATCCGCACCACCATCGGTGGCAATCCGGACCTGCAGCCGGAAACCTCCGAGTCCACCACCTTCGGCTTCGTGTGGAGCCCTAGCTTCCTTGAAGGCTTCAGCGCAAGCCTGGACTGGTGGAAGGTCGATATCGACGATCCGATCCAGGTGATCGACATCCAGGAAGCGATCGACGCGTGCTATCTGGCCGTGCCGGGCGCGCGTGACCTGAACGCCTGCGCGGTGTTCACCCGCGATGCGGTCACCGGCGACGTCGCGGACGTCGATGCGACCCTGCAGAACCAGGGCTTCCGCAATGTCGAAGGTTACGACTTCACCCTCGACTACAGCTTCGAGACCAGCGTCGGCCGGTTCCGCATCAACTGGGACAACTCGTACATTTCCAAGTATGAAACCCAGATTGCCGAGGGCTCGGCCATCGTGTCGCGCGTGGGCAACATCTCCACGAACTTCCCGGTCTGGCGCTGGCGCTCGAACATCGACCTGTCGTGGGAACGCGGCGACTGGGATGCCTCGCTCATGGGCCGTTACTACTCGGCACTGGACGAGGAATGCGAAGGCCCGGTGCTGGCCGCGGTCTACGAGGAGAATCCGGCGTTCGAGAACCTCTGCTCGGCTCCGCGTCGCCCGACCGAGGATTTCACTGGAACCCCGGCCGTCACGCCGGAGAACACCCTGGACGAAACCATGTACTGGGACGTGCAGGTCGGCACGAAGCTGCCGTGGAACGCGCGCGTCGCCCTCGGCGTGAACAACGTGTTCGACGAGGATCCGCCGGTGTCGTACACGGCGTTCGCCAACAGCTTCGACCCGCAGTACGAACTGCCTGGACAGTTCTACTACATCCGCTACGACCAGAAGTTCTGATCTTTGCAGTACCCAAAGAAGGCCCCGACAGGGGCCTTCTTATTTTGCATCTTTTGTCCGATAACATCCGGATGGCAACCAAGGCCCCTCCCATGAACGCGCCTGCCCTGCTCGCCCAGGCGCAGCAGCTGATCCAGCGGAAGCAGCCGAACGCGGCGCTGGAGACGTTCGTCCGGCTCACCACGGCGTTTCCACGCTATGCCGAGGGTTGGTTCTATCGCAGTGGCCTCGAAGTCGGGCTCGCCCGCGGACTCACGGCCATCGCCTCCGCACGCGAAGCGGTCGCGCTGGAACCGTCGCGGGCGCTGTACCGCGCGCACCTCGGACAAGCCCAACTGAGCTACGGGTTATGGGGCGATGCGCTCGACACCATCGCTCCGCTACGTCCGCTCGATCCGTCGACGCTGGAACCGCGCATCGCCAACTCCATCGGCTCGATCCTCTCGTTGAGCGGCCTGGAGCAGGAGGCGCAACCGTGGTTCGACGCGGCCGCCAAGCGCGCACCGGACATGTCCACGTACGCCTACAACCGTGCGCAGGGCCTGCTCTACATCGGCGAAGTCGAGGCGTCGCGGGCCGCGTTCGTCGCATTGATCGAGCGCTTTCCCGATTTCGCGAAGGCGCACTGGTCGCTCAGTTCGTTGCGCCGCGGCGAGGCCGACGCGGACCGGCTCGAAATCCTGTACGGCGCACTGCGCCGGGCAAAGAGCCCGATCGACGAGGTGATGTACTGCTACGCGCTGTTCAACACGCTCGATGCACTCGGCCGCACGGACGAGGCGTTCACCGAACTCGAGCACGGCATGCGCCTGCAGCGCACACGCCTGCGCTACCAGGGCGAGGACACGCAAGCGCTGCGCGCGATCGCGGCCGCATCGAATGCGATCGGAACGGACGAGGAGCTTCCCGCGGCGACGCAGCACGTCTGTCCGATATTCATCCTGGGCCTGCCGCGTTCGGGCACGACCCTGGTCGAACGCATCCTCGGCAATCATCCCGACGTCGCCACCGGTGGCGAGATGACCTGTTTCTCTGGCGCGCTTCGCGAGCAGTGGGGCGTTGAAGTGGTCAACCCGATGCTCACCGCCACGCCGACGCATTATCTGGCCAAGCCGGTGTCGTACGCGCGACTGGCCGAGCGCTACCGCCAGCTGACCTCGTTCAAGAGCACGGGCAAGCGGTTCCTGTCGGACAAGTACCCGTTCAACTTCATGCTGGTGCCCTGGATCGTGCGGGCGTTTCCGCAGGCGCGCATCATCCACCTGCGACGCGACCCGGTGGACACGTGCTTCAGCAATCTCAAACAGCTGTTCTCGGGGCAGTACGGCGCCTGCTATTCGCAGCTGGACATGGCCGCATACTTCGACGCCTACCGGGACATGATGGCGCGATGGGACGAGCTGCATCCCGGGCGTGTGTACCACGTCGACTACGTCGACCTGGTCACCGATCCCGAGCGTTCTGCCGCCGATCTGCTGGCGCATTGCGGGCTGCCGGTCATCGCCGATGCGTGGCGCATCGAGAACAACCAGCGCACTGTCTCCACGGCCTCGAGCGCGCAGGTGCGCAAACCGATCAACCGCAAGGGACTGGACGCATGGCGGCGATATGCCGAACAGCTCCGTCCGCTCGCCAACCACTTCGGCGTGACCTGATCTCGCATGTCCCAGTCCAACTACAAACTGTTTCCCGCCTTCGCGGTGCCGATGGCGCAGGATCTTTTGCCCAATGCGGAGTCGCTCAATGCCGAACTGAAGACGCTCCTGCTGGCTCGCGAAGCGGAAGGCGCCAGGTATGCCAACCCGAATCCGTCGCTGAAGCAGCAGCCCGGCGTATTCGAGAGCGACTTCAACCTGTTTTCGTGGCAGGAGCCATGCGTGCAGCGGCTTCGCCAGTTCTGCTGGGGCGTGCTGGGGCGCACACTCCAGCAGATCAACAACTACAGCCAGGAAGAGATGTCCCGGCTTCAGATCTACTCCCACACGTGGTTCCACGTCACGCGCAACGGTGGCTTCACCATTCTGCATACGCATCCGATGGCCTCGTGGTCCGGCGTGTACTGCGTGGCGCCCGGAGAGATGCCTGAAGACCGTCCCGAGTCGGGCGTACTGCGGTTCCACAACCCGCACCACTACGCGAACTACTTCCTCGATCCAGGCAACGTGCGGCTGCAGATGCCTTACAGCCACGGAACCTACAACGTGCGCTTCGGCGCCGGGCAGCTGATCCTGTTTCCGTCATGGCTGCAGCATGAAGTGCTGCCGTTCTACGGGAGCGACGAGCGCATCACCATCGCCTTCAACTGCTGGTTCTCGATGCGCGAGAACGAGAATGGCGGCGCCTGACGCGTCCGATCCGCGCTGGTTTCCCCTCGCGTATGAAGCCACCTCGGGGCGGTTTCAGATGCTGCGGGTCACGCTGGAGGAACTGGGCTCCGCCACGTTCCTGGACCGCCGCGGCCTGAGGGTCGATTCCGCGACCAGCGAGGTCCTCGATCCTGCTTCGATATCGCGCGGTGAGCTGCCGGCGCCTTCGTTTCTCTTCCATACCGCCTTCTGCGGATCGACGCTCCTGGCGCGCGCATTGCATGCGCCGCCCAGGGCGGTGGCGCTCAAGGAGCCGTTGATCCTGCATTCGTTGGCCACAGCCGGCATGCGCGCCCCGGCTGGCTCCGATCGCAACCGGATCGCGGAGGATCTTGCGAGCGCCCTGGCACTGCTTTCACGGCCATGGACACCCGGTGGCCGGGTGCTGATCAAGCCGGCCAACCAGATCAACGGCTGGATGGCGCGGATTCTCTCTGCCTCGCCCCGATCCCGCGCGGTCCTGCTCTACTCAGACCTTCGCTCGTTCATGATTTCCTGCTTCAAGAAGCTGCCTGCTTCCGAACAGCGCATCCGCTGGATGGCCCAGGCGCTGCTGCACGACTCGCAACTGGCAACGCGCCTGGGCATCGATCCGAGCGCGAACTTCAATCTCGTCGAGTCATGTGCGCTTGCGTGGTATGCCCAGATGGAGCGTTACGGCGAGGCATTGCGCGAGGACGTCGGCGACGACCGCCTTCGCAGCCTCGACTTCGCGCAAGTGTTGGCAGCACCGGCGGACAGCACCGCTGCGTGTGCGCGATGGCTGTTGCTGGACGACGACGGGCTCGATGAACGCGTGCATGCCGCCTTCTCACGCCATTCCAAGGCCACCGCCGGCACCTACGACGCGCTCGATCGAGAGCAGGAAAACGCGCGGGTGCTCGACATGTTCGGCCCGACGATTGACCGCGCGATGTGCTGGGCCAGCGAGGTCATGGCTCCGGCAGTCGAGATGCCCCAATGGAAGCCACTGACGTGAAGCCTTGCCGCTGACTCAGCCGCGCGGTACGGCGGCGCGCTGGAACTTGATCGCAAACGTGTACCGCGGCGCGTAGCAGATGCGGTTGGGCGGTCGGCCGACGTGCTTGATCGCGCCGTCGAAGATGACCAGGCGGCCGGGGCGCGGCTGCACGGCGCACGCGACCTCGTCCTGGGCGTCGAAGAACATCGTCTCGCCGCCCCACTCGATGTCCCACCGCTCGCACAGGTACCACAGCGCGGTCAGGTCGTGCTGGTCGGGCAGACAGTCGGTGTGGGTGAAGAGCATGTCGCCGAAGCTGGCAACGTTGGTGTACGCGCGGTACGGGGCGTAGCCGTACTCGCGCGTGGTGAAACCGAGCACTGCCCGGCGCGTGATCTCGAAGATCGGCTGCTGGACCAGTCCGTCCAGCTTTACCTCGGTCGCCCAGTGCCGGTATTCGGCGGTCTCGGGCCGGGCGATCTCGGTGCGCGTGAACGCAGCCCGCGAGAGGCCGCGCACGTAATCGCCGACGTTGGGCAGATGTCCATCGAACACCCGCAGCGGGCGGCCGTCGATCACGAATTCACGACTGGCCGCGAGCGCGGCGGGGTTTGCTGTCATGCGGCCCTCGGCCTGCCTCTTCTCAGCCTGCCAGCGTACTGGCGATGCGTTGCTGCTCGTCCTTCAGGGCCTGCGGCATGCGCGGGCCATATTCGTCCAGGTACTCGCCGATGCTGGCGAATTCCGCCTGCCAGCCGGCGCGATCGAAGCCGAACAGCTTGACCTTGGCTTCCTCGTCCAGCGCGACGCCCGCCAGGTTGAGGTCACCCTCCGCCGGCAGGTGCCCGATCGGCGTTTCCACGGAACCGGCCGCGCCCGTGACGCGCTTGATCATCCACTCCAGCACGCGCAGGTTCTCGCCGAAGCCGGGCCACAGGAACTTGCCGTCGTCGCCCTTGCGGAACCAGTTGACGTGGAAGATCTTCGGCAGCTTCGCGCCGGGCTTGTCGAACGACAGCCAGTGGCTGAAGTAGTCGGCGAAGTTGTAGCCGCAGAACGGCTTCATCGCCATCGGATCGCGGCGCATCACGCCGACCGCACCGGTGGCGGCGGCGGTGGTTTCCGAACCCATCGCGGCGCCGACCAGCACGCCGTGCGTCCAGTCGCGCGCTTCGAACACCAGTGGCACGAGCGACGGGCGGCGGCCGCCGAACACGATGGCGCTGATCGGCACGCCGGCCGGGTTCTCGGCCTGCTCGGAGTAGCTCGGGCACTGCCTAGCCGAGACGGTGAAGCGCGAGTTCGGGTGCGCGGCTGGCCCCTTGGCGGCGTCATAGGGATTGCCGCGCCAGTCGGTCGCTGGCTGCAGGCCGTTGTCGATGCCTTCCCACCACGGCTGGTTGTCGGCGGTGACGCCGACGTTGGTGAAGATGGTGTCGTGCTGGATCGAGGCCAGCGCGTTCGGGTTCGACTTGGCCGACGTGCCCGGCGCGACGCCGAAGAACCCCGCTTCCGGATTGATCGCGTACAGGCGGCCGTCGGCGCCGGGGCGCATCCAGCAGATGTCGTCGCCCACCGTCCAGACCTTCCAGCCCTGGGCGCGATAGCCTTCCGGCGGGATCAGCATGGCGAGGTTGGTCTTGCCGCAAGCCGAAGGAAACGCCGCCGCGATGTAGTGCGTCTCGCCCTGCGGGTTCTCCAGGCCCAGGATCAGCATGTGCTCGGCCAGCCAGCCTTCGGACTTGGCCTGGTGCGAGGCGATGCGCAGCGCATGGCACTTCTTGCCCAGCAGCGCGTTGCCGCCGTAGCCGGAGCCGTACGACTTGATCGTGAGTTCTTCCGGGAAATGCATGATGAAACGGCGCTCGGGATCGAGTTCGCCGATCGAGTGCAGGCCCTTGACGAACTTTCCTTCGCGCTCGATGCGCGCCAGCGCCGGCGCGCCCATGCGGGTCATGATGCGCATGTTGGCGACCACGTACGGGCTGTCGGTGATCTCAACCCCGCAACGCGACAGCGGCGAGTCGATCGGGCCCATGCAGTACGGGATGACGTACATGGTGCGGCCCTTCATGCAGCCGTCGAACAGCGCATCCATCTTCGCGTGGCCGTCGGCCGGCGACATCCAGTGGTTGTTCGGACCGGCATCGTCCTGCTGCGTGGTGCAGACGAAGGTCAGGTGTTCGACGCGGGCGACGTCGTCCGGGTGCGAGCGGTGCAGCCAGCTGTTCGGGTGGGTCTGCTCGTTGAGCTTGACCAGCGTGCCGTCGGCCTGCATCTGCGCGATCAGCCTGGCGTTCTCGGCATCGCTGCCGTCGCACCAGTAGATCGCGTCGGGCTTGGTCAGCGCAGCGACTTCGGCGACCCAGGCATTCAGGGCGGCGAGCTTGCTGCCTTCGCTCCCCGGGGCGACGGCAGGTTTCGAGACGTCATGGGAAATGGCATTCACGGGCAAGGTCCTCCAGCGGGGGCTGGTTTCAAGGGAAATCGTGCTGACGGGTCATGCTGATGGATCATGCTGCCGGGATCAGCGTGGCCATCATGTGCTCGACATAGGCTTCGAATTCGTCGTGCTGCATGCGGGCCTGGTGCAACTGCAGGTTCAGCTGCAGGAAGCCCACGTAGGCGGCGTACAGCAGTCGCGCGCGGTGCTGCGCGTCGGTGCGGCTGAGCCCGGCCTGGCGGAACGACGCGGTGAGGTATTCGAGGCGGCGCTCGGACACGCGGCCGATGACCGGCTGGACGGCCGGATGATCGAGCGCCTTGAGCAGCTCGGAATAGATGACGTGCGACTTGAACTCGTGCGCGACCAGCGTGAACAGCGCGCGCAGGCGTTCGCGCGGGTCGGAGATGGGTTCGAGCTGGCCGAACACGGTTTCCTGCTCGACCTTCTCCCAGCGCTCCAGCGCGGCGATCAGCAACGCGTCGCGCGACGGGAAATGCCAATAGAAGCTGCCCTTGGTGACCCCCAGGCGCCGGGCCAGCGGCTCGACCGCCACCGCGGCCACGCCCTGTTCGGCGATCAGGTCCAAGGCGGCCTGGGCCCAGTCGTCCGCGCTGAGGCGCCCGGTCCGCTCCGGACCGCTGCGCTCGGGACCGTTACGCTCGCCGGCGCGGCCTTGCCCGGCTCCTTCCTGCTTCGTCTGCGCGTTCGAGCTCATCGGGCAAGTTTAACCATACGCCTGCGGCGGGAACAGTATGCACCGCGTCAAGGGAACGTTGGGCCCGGTTGACAGCGGCCGGCCCACCTTACCATACTCGCCCGTATGTTGTGCGTTTGATGCGCTTGCTTGAATGTCGTCCGCGACGGCGCATCGCCCTTCCACCTGATTACATCGACATCGCCGCACCGTCCGGAGCGCCGTCATGAGCATCGCGATTCCCTTCATTGCCTTCCTGCTGGTCGGCGCCATCGCCGCCTACCACCGCCTGCGACTTCCCGTGTGGGCGGCACTGACCGCCACCGCACTGGTGGCCTGCTGGCTGCTCGGTGCCAACGCCACGGCCACCGTGGTCGCGGCCATCGTCACCGCACTGATCGCGGTGCCGCTGCTGCTGCCGCAGTTCCGGCTGCCGTTCATCACCAAGCCGCTGCTGGGCTTCTACACGAAGATCCTGCCGCCGCTGTCGGAAACCGAGCGCGTCGCGCTGGAAGCCGGCACCGTGGGCTGGGAAGGCCAGTTGTTCTCCGGCAAGCCGGACTGGGACGTGCTGATGAACCAGCCCAAGCCCACGCTGCGTCCGGACGAGCAGGCGTTCCTAGACGGCCCGGTCGAAGAACTGTGCAAGATGGTCGACGACTGGAAGATCACCCACGTCGACGCCGACCTGTCGCCGGAGCTGTGGGACTACATCAAGAAGAACAAGTTCTTCGGCATGATCGTGCCGAAGGAATACGGCGGCCTCGGCTTCACCGCGCTGGGCAACCACAAGGTGATCCAGAAGCTGGCGTCGATGTCGTCGGTGGTCAGCTCCACTGTCGGCGTGCCCAACTCGCTCGGTCCGGCCGAACTGCTGATGCACTACGGCACGCAGGAGCAGAAGGATCACTACCTGCCGCGCCTGGCCGATGGCCGTGAAGTGCCGTGTTTCGGCCTGACCGGTCCGTGGGCCGGCTCCGACGCCACGTCGATCCCCGACTACGGCATCGTCTGCATGGGCGAGTGGAACGGTGCGCGCGTGGTTGGCGTGAAGCTGACTTTCGACAAGCGCTACATCACCCTCGCTCCGGTGGCCACGCTGATCGGCCTGGCTTTCCGCATGTACGACCCCGAAGGCCTGATCGGCGACAAGGAAGACATCGGCATCACCCTGGCGCTGCTGCCGCGCGACACCGCCGGCGTCGAGATCGGCCGCCGCGCGATGCCGCTCAACAGCCCGTTCCAGAACGGCCCGATCCGCGGCAAGGACGTCTTCATTCCGCTGAGCCAGCTGATCGGCGGCGAAGCCTATGCCGGCAAGGGCTGGCAGATGCTGGTGGAGTGCCTGTCCATCGGCCGTTCCATCACCCTGCCCTCCACCGCCAGCGGCGGCTCGAAGTTCGGTGCCGTCGTCACCGGTGCCTACGCACGCATCCGCAAGCAGTTCGGCCTGTCGGTCGGCCGCTTCGAGGGCGTGGAGGAAGCGCTGGCACGCATCGGCGGCAACGCCTACACCATCAGCGCGCTGGCAGAGGCTTCGGCCGCGGCCGTGGCCCGCGGCGAACTGCCGGCGGTGCCGTCGACCATCTCCAAGTACCACTGCACCGAGATGGGCCGTGAAGTGGCCCGCGACGTGATGGACATCATCGGCGGCAAGGGCATCATCCTGGGCCCGCGCAACTTCGCCGGCCGCAACTGGCAGGCCGCGCCGATCATGATCACCGTGGAAGGCGCGAACATCATGACGCGCTCGCTGATGATCTTCGGCCAGGGCGCGATCCTCTGCCATCCGTGGGTGCTGAAGGAAATGAAGGCCGCAACGCTGCCGGATCCGGACGAGCGCCTGCGCGAGTTCGACCGCAACCTGTTCGGCCACATCGGGTTCGCGATTTCCAACGCCGTGCGCTCGTTCTGGTTCGGCCTGACCTCGGCGAAGTTCGGCAAGGCACCGGGCGATGCCTACACGCGCCGCTACTACCGCAAGCTCAACCGCTACTCGGCGGCGCTGGCGCTGTGCGCGGACACCTCGATGCTGCTGCTGGGCGGCAAGCTGAAGTTCAAGGAATCGCTGTCCGGCCGCCTGGGCGACGTGCTGAGCAACCTGTACATCGCCAGCGCCCTGCTCAAGCGTTACGAGGACGAAGGCCGCCCGGTGACCGACCAGCCGCTGCTGGCGTGGTCGATCCACAACGCCACCTTCAAGATCGAGAAGGCGTTCTCCGGCGCGTTGCGCAACTTCCCGATCCGTCCGATCGGCTGGCTGCTGTGGGCGCTGGTGTTCCCGCTGGGCCGTCGCGCGCAGTACCCGAGCGATCGCCTGGGCCACAAGGTCGCCTCGCTGCTGATGTCGCCGAACGAGGCGCGCGACCGCCTGGGTCGCGGCGTGTTCCTGACGCCGACCGCCAACAACCCGGGTGGCCGCATCGCCAGCTACCTGCAGAAGGCGGTGCTGGCCGAACCGGTGGAGCGCAAGTTCCTGAAGGCGCTCAAGCAGAAGGGCATCGAGGCGCACGACTTCGCCGCCCAGCTCGACGAGGGTGTGCGCGAAGGCTGGATCACCGCCGAGGAACGCCGCCAGCTGGAAGAGCTGCGCGAGCTGACCATCGACACGATCAGCGTGGACGACTTCGACCCCTCCGAACTGCGCGCCGAGTCGCACCACGCCGACAAGCGCGACAGCCGCGCGGCGGCCTGACGCCGTCCATCATGAACCTCACGACGGCGGGCATGTCCCGCCGTCGCTTTTTCCGGAGTTCCGCATGTCGACGCCACTGCTGTCGATGTACCGCCGCATCACGCGCTGGCCGGCCGGCCACTGGCTGTTCTCGCGCGCGGTGTGCCTGAAGGCGCCGTATTTCTCCACCATCTCGCCGCGTTTCGTCTCGCTCGAACCGGGCCGTTGCGAGGTGCGCATCCGCGACCGTCGGCGCGTGCACAACCACATCGGTACGGTGCACGCGATCGCCCTGTGCAACCTGGCCGAACTCGCCGCCGGCGTGATGACCGACGCGAGCCTTCCGGCCTCGATGCGCTGGATACCAAAGGGCATGACGGTCGAGTACTTGAAGAAGGCGAAAGGCACGCTGCACGGCGTCGCCACGCCCGACCAGCCGCTGGTCGAATCCGACCGGGGCTACGACCTCCCGGTCAGCGTGGTGGTGACCGACGGCGCCGGCGAAGCCGTGTTCCGTGCGCGCATCGACATGTGGGTATCGCCGAAGCGATGACCGCGCTCGCGTGCGCTGCTGCTGATGCGCAGCGCTCCAGCCGGAGCTCAGGGCAGTTCCCGCAACCGCCGCTCCAGGAAGCGCCGCTGCGCCTCTTGCTGCGTCAGGTCCAGCGCGCGCCGGTACGAGAGACGCGCTTCGTCGTGACGTGACAGTCGGCGACAAAGTTCGGCGTGTGCGGAGTGCGCCGGGGCATAGCGCTGCAGGTCGTCGTTCTGCACCAGTGGTTCGATCAATGCCAGGCCCGCTTCCGGACCGTCGCGCATCGCGATCGCCGCCGCGCGGTTGAGCTGCACCACCGGCGAGGGATCGGCGCGCTGGAGCAGATCGTAGAGCGCGACGATGTGCGACCAGTCTGTGCGATCCGCGGATGGCGCGGCGGCATGCACGGCGGCGATCGACGCCTGCAGACCGTACGGCCCGAAGCGGCGCGCGCTCCAGATGCGCTGGACGAGTGCACGCCCTTCCTCCATCAATGCGCGATCCCAGAGGCCGCGGTCCTGCTCCTCGAGCAGCACGAGATCGCCGTCGGCAGTGGCGCGCGCGGTACGCCGCGATTCGTGCAACAGCATCAGGGCGAGCAGGCCCAGCGTCTCCGGATCAGGCAGCAACTCGACGAGCAGGCGCCCGAGGCGGATGGCTTCCGCGCTGAGCTCGAGACGCGTGAGCGATTCCCCGGAGCTGGCCGCATAGCCCTCGTTGAACACCAGGTAGACCACGTGCAGGACGATGTCCAGCCGCTCCGGCAGTTCCTCGCGCGAAGGCACGCGGTAGGGAATGCGTGCCTGCCGGATCTTGGCCTTCGCGCGCACGATACGCTGCGCCACCGTAGGCGCGGTGGTGAGGAAGGCCCGCGCGATCTCCTCCGTCGTCAGGTCGCACACCTCACGCAGGGTCAGCGCGATCTGCGCATCGGCCGGCAACGCCGGATGGCAGCACGTGAAGATCAACCGCAGCCGGTCGTCCTCGAGTTCCTCGTCATCGTCGCGTTCGATGTCGCGGTACAGCTGCTCGGCGATCTGCGCCAGCGACGCATCGAAACGCGCCCGCCGGCGCAGTCCGTCGATGGCTTTGAACCGCCCCGCCGAGACCAGCCAGGCGCGCGGATGTTCCGGAATGCCTCCAACCGGCCATTGCTCCGCAGCGGCACGAAACGCGTCGTGCAGCGCCTCCTCGGCGAGTTCGAAGTCGCCGAGGAGGCGGATCAGCGTGGCCAGCACATGACGCGACTCGCGCCGGTATACGGCCTCCAATTGCACGCGGACCGGATCGTCCACGGTGAGGCTACGTGCCGGGTCGCTGGCATTCGAAGATCGGGCGCACCTCGATGCTGCCGAACCGCGCGGACGGAATGCGCCCGGCGATGCGGATCGCCTCGTCCAGGTCCTTCGCTTCGACCAGATAGAAACCACCGAGCTGTTCCTTGGTTTCGGCATATGGGCCGTCGGTGGTCGATAGCCGTCCGCTGCGGACCCGCACGACCGTGGCGCTGGAGACCGGCTGCAAGGCCTCGGCCGCGATGAGCTGTCCGCTTCCGGTCAGGGCATCGCTCAGATCGAAGTACTCACTCATCACCGCGTCGACCTGCTCCTGCGGCAGGCTTTCGAAGGCTTTCTCGTCGTCGTAGATCAGGCAGATGTATTTCACGAGGCTCTCCAGTCGGTTGCGGGGCGGCCGGATGCCGCCCTCGTATCTGGTCGTTCCGGCGGGACCGGAATCGACAGCCTGCGCGAAGGCAATGCTCGGCCCTGCTTCGCGTCATTGCCGGCGTGGCGGAAATCCACCGCAGCCTGCGCTGGCGGCGCGATGCCGCCATGCGCCGGAAGTCATGAAGTGGCGGGCTGCGCCGGTGCGGTCGGCGGTGCTTCTTCCACGCGGCGCGACATGCGCCAGCCGATGATGGCGGCCGTGAACGCCGCGAGCGCGCTCATCCCGGCGAAACCGCCCGTGGTCACGCCCAGCATGCGCAAGCCGTTCATGCCCACGGCGATGACCGTGTCGCCGAAGCGCCACACCGCGGTGTCCACGGCGTTCTGGCCCTTGTAGCGCACGTCGCGCGGGACGCGGGTGTAGAGGCTGTGGCGCGCCGGCTCGGCCATGCCATAGGCCAGGCCGCGGCTGACGATCAGCGCGATCGCCACCGCCGGCATGCCCATCAGCAGCGGCGCATGCGGATCGGGCGAGAACACCACCACCGACAGCGCGAGCAGGCTGACGGCCGCCCACACCAGGATCACCGCACCCGGCCCCTTGCGCGGCAGCAGCCAGCGCGTGAGCGTCAGTTGCGTGATCACCGTGAGCGCATTGGCCGACAGGTCCACCTCGGCCGCGAAGCGCGTGCGTGCTACCGCGTCGGTGAATGTCGCACCGGAATAGTCGGCGACCAGTGCGTAATTGACCGTGCCGATGCCGTCGGCCAGCAGCAGCAGGATGGCCATGCCGCGCATGAAGGGATCGGCGAACACCTGGCGCAGTCCGTCCCACATGCTGCCACCCACCGCTGCCTCGTGTGCCACTTCGAAGCGGCGCGCACCATGCACCCGCGCCCAGCGCCCGAGCAGCACGATGCACGCGACCGCGATGCCCAGCAGCGTCGCCGACACCACCAGCAATGGCGCCACGCCGATTACTTCGACCAGCGCGCGCGTGAGCGCCGGCCCGGCAAGCGCGCCGCAGGTGCCGGCAACGGCGATGATCGGGAACAGGCGCTTGGCCTGTTCGCTGCTCCAGATGTCGGCCATGAAGCTCCAAAACACCGACACCACGAACAGGTTGAACACGCTCACCCAGACGAAGAACAGCGTGCCCAGCGCGCGCGGGCTGAGCAGGCCCTGCGCGGTGAACAGGGGCACGAAGCCGAGCAGGCAGGCGATGAAGAATCCGTACACCAGCGGCACGACCACGCGTCTGGGCCAGCGCGCGATGAGCCAGGCGAACACCGGCGTCAGCAGCAGCGTGGCCAGAAAAGTCGCTGCGTAGAACCACGGCAGCTGGGTCGAGCCAACCGCGGCCGAGAGCTGCTCGCGCACCGGCCGGATCACGTAGTACGCGGCCAGCACGCAGAAGAAATAGGTGAACGAGAGCGCGACCGCGTGCCACTCGCCGCTGTGGACCCGCCGTTGCGGCTCTTGCCTGGTCTGGCTGGATGCCATCGCATCGCTCCGGAAATGCTGGCGGCACGTTAGCCGATGAAGCCTACCGATCGCCACCGCAACCGCCTGGACCACCGGCCCGTGCGCGGCGGGAGCATTTGCTCTAATGGGCGCTCTTACGGTCGCCTGTGCCAGCTACAGGCAGACCGGATCCAAGGCGCAGGGCGGACGTGTTCGACTACATCATCATCGGTGCCGGTTCCGCCGGCTGCGTGCTCGCCAACCGGCTGTCCGCCGACCCGAACGTGAAGGTGCTGCTGCTGGAGGCCGGTCCGCGCGACTCGCATCCCTTCATCCACATGCCCGCGGGCCTGGCGAAGCTGCCGAACAACCTGCGCATCAACTGGGACTACCACACCGCGCCGGAGCCGCAACTCGATGGCCGCACGCTGTGGTGGCCGCGCGGCAAGGTGCTCGGCGGTTCCAGCTCGATCAACGCCATGTGCTACGCGCGCGGTGTGCCCGGCGACTACGACGAATGGGCCGCACTCGGCGCGCAAGGATGGGACTGGAACACGGTCCTGCCCTACTTCCGCCGCAGCGAGCACAACGAGCGTGGTGCCGATGCGCTGCACGGCGGCGACGGCCCGCTGTACGTTTCCGACCTGCGTTACACCAATCCGCTGTCGCATGCCTTCATCGAGGCCGGCGAGCAGGCGGGCTTCCCGCGCAACCGCGACTTCAACGGTCCGCGGCAGGAAGGCTTCGGCCTGTACCAGGTCACGCAGAAAGATGGCGCACGCTGCTCCAGCGCGGTGGCGTATCTCGACCCCGCACGCGCACGCGCCAACCTCACCGTCATCACCGGGGCGCAGGTCAACCGCATCACCTTCGAGCGTGGGCGCGCGAGCGGCGTGGTGTACGTCGCGCGCGGTGCGGCCTTCCACCAAGCGGCTGCTCGCGAGGTGCTGCTGTGCGGCGGGGCCATCAACTCGCCGCAGCTGCTGATGCTGTCCGGCATCGGCCCGGCGATGCAGCTGCGCCGGCACGGCATCGAACTGGTCGCCGACGCGCCGCAGGTCGGCGAGAACCTGCAGGACCATCTGGACATCTGCACCCTGCGCGAGGCGACGCAGCCGGTCACCTACGACCGGCTCAGCGACGTGCGCGTGGCGTTCGACTACTACCTGCGCGGTCGCACCGGCGTAGGCACCAGCAACATCGCCGAGGCGGGGGCGTTCCTCCGCTCGCGCTTCGCGCCGGACGAGCGTCCGGACGTGCAGATGCACTTCATCCCTGCGCTGCTGGACGATCACGGCCGCAACCGCCTGCCCGGCCACGGCTACACCGTGCATGCCTGTTTCCTGCGCCCGCGCAGCCGCGGCCGCATCACGCTGGCCAGCGGACGCGCCGGCGACAAGGTGCGGATCGAGGCGAACTACCTGAGCGATGAGGAAGGGTTCGACCTGAAGATGATGGTCGAATGCGCCAGGCTCTCGCGCGAGGTACTGGCGCAGAAGGCGTTCGACTCGATCCGCGGCGCGCCGATCTTCCCGGCCCGCGACGATCTGGACGACGCCGCGCTGATGGAGTTCATCCGCGCCAAGGCCGAAACCGTGTACCACCCGGTCGGCACCTGCCGCATGGGCAGCGATGCGCTGTCGGTGGTGGATCCGCAGTTGCGCGTGCGCGGCGTGGAGGGACTGCGCGTGGTCGATGCGTCGGTGATGCCCAAGCTCATCGGCGGCAACACCAACGCGCCGACGATCATGATCGCCGAGCGCGCGGCGGACCTGATCCTCGCCGGCTGAGCGGCCGGTTTCGCGCATCTGCAATCCCGGCTTCACGCGCTCTTCGCGCATCCACAAAAGTGAACGGGAAAACGAGCGGGTCGCGAAGTGCGATGCAGTGCACTAAAGCCTGCAAAATCAGGCTACTGGCGACCAATGTTGCCCCGTCCCCTGATATCGGAGCTATGATCCCCGCAGATTGCGCACCACAGGGGTCGAGGCCATGAATCCATCCAACAAGCGGCGCTCGCGCGTGCTGCCTCGCATCGCTGCAGTCGCGCTGTCGTTGCCGTTGACACTGGGTTCCACCGCGCAGACGCCGCAGCATTCGCCTTCGTCGCCCACGCCCGTAGTGCAGACCGCAACGCTCACCGCGTCACGTCCCGCCAACCTTCCGCCGGTCGCGCCCCTCGCGGCCGGTTTCGATGTGCGCCAGTTCGAATCGATGGCGCAGCAGCTCGTCGCCGGCCAGCGCGTCCCCGGCATGGCGATGGCGATCGTGCATAACGGCAAGGTCGTCAGCGCACGCGGCTACGGCATCACCGATACCAGCCATGCGCAGCCGGTCGATGGCCACACCGTGTTCCGCCTGGCCTCGCTGTCCAAGAGCTTCGCCGGCACCATGGCGGGCCTGCTGGTCAACGACGGCATGCTGCGCTGGGACAGCAAGCTGGTCGACTACATGCCGACCTTCCGCCTCAGCGATGCCGCCGCGGCGCAGCAGCTAACGGTGGCGGACCTGCTGAGCCATCGCGTCGGCCTGACCCACAATGCGTTCGACCGCGACCTGGAGCAGTACGTCGACTACCGCACGCTTACCCAGAAGCTGGCGTACGCGCCGCTCAAGTGCGCGCCGGGCACCTGCTACAGCTACCAGAACGTCGCCTTCAGCCTGATCGGCGACATGGTGTTCGCCGCCACCGGCGACTTCTACGCGCAGGAAGTCCAGCGCCGGATCTTCAAGCCGCTGGGCATGAACGATGCGAGCCTCGGCCTGGAAGGCATCCAGGCCAGTCCGAGCTGGGCGCGTCCGCATGTGCGCGGTCGCGGCGGCTGGGTGTCGCTGATGCCCAAGACCACCTACTACCAGGTACTGCCCGCGGCCGGCGTCAACGCCAGTGCCAGCGACATGGCGCAGTACCTGCTCGCGCACCTCGGCCACCGCCAGGACGTGCTTTCCGCGCCGCTGCTGGCCACGCTGCATCAGCCGCTGGTCGACACACCCGGCGAGATCCGCGGCTCGTCCTGGCGTCGCACCCGCCTGAGCTCCGCCGGTTATGCACTGGGCTGGCGCACGTACGACTACGCCGGCCATCGCGTGGTGTTCCATGGCGGCGCGGTGCAGGGTTACCGCGGCCTGATCGCGATGGTGCCGGAGCTCGACTTCGGCGTCGCCATGCTCTGGAACAGCGAGAGCTCGCTGCCCTCGGGCCTGCTGCCGACCATGCTCGACAGCGCACTCGGCCTGCCGCCGGGCCAGTGGCTGGACGACGACATCGACCCGACACTCTACGCCGAAGCGACGCCGGAACAGACCGGTCCCGACGCGCCCGGCACGCACGTGTCGAAGGCGACTGCCGCGCCGCACTGATCGCACGCCCTCGCAACACCACACAACGCCGCCGCAGGGCGGCGTTCGTGTTTCTGCGGTCAGCAGAACCAACGCGCGGATGTCGGCGGCGTCGCGGCCTGGAGGCCACGGCGTTGGCTGCCCCATCGACTATGCGCGTGGCGGGTGGGCTTCGGTGACGGACAGTGGTGTCCCTCAACTCACGGCCACTTGGCGCGCGCCTTCGTGGCGTAGTCGATTGCTGGGGCGCATTCGTGACACGCCGTGCGATGCATGCGATGGAGGCAAGGCTTCTACGACCGACTGGCATCGTTCAACCAGCCGGTGATCCCAGGCCCGGTTGCATGCCGCAGAGACAAACCCGGAGATCAGCTGTTCGTTGGCCAGGCGTGCCCATGAAGAGCGCCCGCGCCCGGCGCTGTCGACCACTAGCGGCACCACCGCAACATCGGGCCAGCGACGTCGTCGTGTGTATCCAGGGGACCACCAGGCATCGATCACGCGCCCATCGTGTGCCTCGACCGAAGCGACACCGCAAGCCGGCTCGACGCTCTTGGGATCCTGCCGCGCCGGATCTCGCGGTCGCGCAACTACAGGTCGGGTCAGCCTGGTCCGAACGGCCACCGACGAATGACTGACCTGAAGTCCTTGCAGCCGCTCTCGCTGCATGCCGCACCGGCACCCTCCGGAACGACGAACCACATTCGAAAGGCCCCAAAAAAAACTCTCCCCCCGCCTGGGCTGCGGGGAGAGAGCTGGATTACGGCTTTCGGGGCTTTTTTAGATCATCGGCGCCGGGGTGGCCGGCATCGAGGTCATGGCCTGCTTCTTGGAGGCCTTCTTGCGGCTGCTCTTCTTGGCGGCCTTCTTCGGAGCCGCCTTCTTGGCGGTCTTCTTGCCAGCCTTCTTCGCGGCCTTCTTGGCAGGACGCTTGGCAGCCTTCTTGGCGGTCTTCTTGGTCGCCTTCTTGGCCGTCTTCTTGGCAGCCTTCTTGGCGGTCTTCTTGGTGGCCTTCTTCGCGGCCTTCTTCACGCCCTTGCGAGCGGCGGTCTTCTTGGTCGCCTTCTTCGCGGTCTTCTTGGCCGGACGCTTGGTCGCCTTCTTGGCGGCCTTCTTCACGGTCTTCTTGGCGCCAGCCTTCTTGGCTACCTTCTTGGTCGCCTTCTTGGCGGCGGTCTTTTTCTTCGCAGCTTTCTTCATGGCCATGGTATGGCTCCTCGTCAGTGGTTGATCAGTGACTGATCAGTGGTCTTGCAGGTCTATAGCCCAGTAGAACCAGTCTGGTGTTACCAGAGCCGCGGGAGTCGGACCCGCGAGCAGCCGCCGACGCGCGGTGCGCGCCGGAACGGATGGGGTGTTGCCCGATGGACCGGGCAAACAAAAACCCGGCGCTCCGCGAGCGGACCGGGTCGATGTGGTGCGGTGCCTGCGAGGACGCGATGCCTTTCGCGAGGGAAACGAATCCTGCGTCCACCGTTTCGACTGCCCGGTCGGAGGTTCGTTTTGTGCCGCGAGTTGTCGCGTTGGTTGTACTCACTCGCTTCCGCAGGAGACGTCTGCTGGGCGAAACCTAATCACGCTTTTTCGCACTGTCAACAACTTGGCTCATTTTTTTTTCAGCGATGTGGTCGCCGCGTCGGCGGCCTCGGCTCGCCAGCCGCGTCCGACGACGACGCGCCTGCGCAGTGATGTCGAACGCCGCACGCCGCGCGCTTTCAGCAAATAGCTTTTTTTCAGGGGTTTTGAAAAGCACGCACGCTTGCGCAGCTTCTTCGGTCCGACCGCGCACGCGTTCGCGCGGGTGCTTCGGGGGCATGCTTCGGACCGGTGCAAACAGTTCTTCCGAAGGTGCGTTCGCCGGCGCCGATTGGGCGTCGCACAAGTCGATTTGCGCGAAAGTGCGCGAACTCCAACGCCCCTTCCGACGTCGTCGAACGCGCTCGGCACATCCGCTGCACGACCGCATCGAGATGCCGGACGAGGTGCGATGGCCGCTCGCACGACCCACTCGCGCCTCTCGATTCGCGTGTGCCGTGCGCCGGCATCGCGACGGCGAATGCCTGAAACGACACCGGCCGCACGAGGCGGCCGGTGGTGGACTGCATGTTCGCGGCGTCGCCGCGGAGTGAAGACTCAGTGATCTTCTTCCTCGAGCAGCTCGGCGTAGTCGTCCGGCGCCAGCAGCTCGTTGAGCTGGTCCGCGTCTTCGATCTCGACGGTGAAGATCCAGCCTTCGCCGTAGGCGTCCTCGTTGATGGTCTCCGGCTTGTCGGTCAGCGCCGAATTCACCGAGATGACCTTGCCGGTCACCGGGGCGTACACGTCGGATGCGGCCTTCACCGACTCCACCACGGCGCAGGCATTGCCCGCTTCGACGCGGTCGCCCACGTTGGGCAGTTCGACGTAGACCAGGTCGCCGAGCAGTCCCTGTGCGTGGTCGGAGATGCCGACGGTCACCTTGCCGTCGCCATCGATGCGTGCCCACTCGTGGGACTTCATGAACTTCAGATCGCCGGGAATTTCACTCATGACGGGCCTCGAAACGTTTGCGGGGGCGGCGGGAACGGCGCCTAGTTTAACGGCGTGGAAGACGTGCGCGACAAGTGTCGCCGGATCAGCGCGGATCGATGGACGGGCGGTACGGCGGCCGCGGGTGCAGCAGCGCCTCGCGAAGTGCGTCGAGGCGATCCTGTCCCCAGAACGGCTCGCCATCGAGCACGTAACCGGGCAAGCCCGGCAGGTCGGCGGAAATCGCGTTGCGCGTGTTGTCCGCGTACAGGGCATCGATCGCGTCGCTGCCCGCCTGCTCCATCACGGCAGCCGCGCCGAAGCCCTCCGCCGCGAGCAGCTCGGCGACGACTCCGCGTTCGGCGACGTCGCGGTCCTGTGCCCACAGCGCGCGGAAGACGCGCTCCATGTAGCCGGACGGATCGTGCCCGCCTTCGACCAGTGCGATGGCACAGCGATCGGCCAGCGCGATGTCGACCGGGTAGAACCGCGGTGCCAGGTTGAGCGGGAGGCCGCGCGCCTCGCGCCAGCGCTGCAGCTCGACCAGGCGGTAGCGCTGCCGCGCGGGTGCGCGCTTGCCCAGCGGCAGGCCGCCGTTGGCGTCGAACAGTTCGAAGATGCGCACCGGCCGGTAGCGCAGCTGCGCTCCGGTCTCGCGGGCGATGTCCAGCAGCGTCGCGTGCCCCAGCCAGGAATACGGGGAGATCAGGCTGAAGTAGTAGTCGACGACCACCGGAGAGGAGGCCGTGTTCAACCCAGCACTCCGTCCTGGGCTTGGCCGTCGCGCACGAACGGGAACTTCACCACGCGCACCGGCACTTCCTTGCCGCGGATGTCCACGCGCACGTTGCCCGGTGCACCGGCCGGCACGCGCGCGAAGGCGATCGCCTTGCCCAGCGTCGGCGAGAACGTGCCCGAGAGGATCTCGCCCTCACCGTTGTCGGTAAGCACCTTCTGCCCGTGGCGCAGCACGCCCTTTTCGTCCATCACCAGGCCGATCATCTGGCGCGGCGCACCGGCCGCCTTCTGCCGCTCCAGCACGTCGCGGCCGATGAAGTCGCGCGGCTTTCCATCGGCCTGGTCGTCGAGGGCGACGGTCCACGCCAGCGCCGCCTCGTACGGCGACACGTTGTCGTCCATGTCCTGGCCGTACAGGTTCATGCCGGCTTCCAGTCGAAGCGTGTCGCGCGCGCCCAGTCCGGCCGGCTTGACGCCCGCTTCCAGCAGCCCATTCCAGAAGGCGACGGTCTGCGCTTCGGGCACGATCACCTCGAAACCGTCCTCGCCCGTGTAGCCGGTGCGCGCGACGAATACGTCGATGCCGTCGCCCGTCTTCGCCTCGGCGGCGGCGAACTTGCCCAGCTTGCCGACCGCGGCGCGGTCTTCCTCGCGCAGCAGGCCCAGCACCTTCTCGCGCGCGTTCGGGCCCTGCACGGCGATCATGCCGAAGTCGGGGCGCTCGGTGACCGTCACGTCGAAGGCAGCAGCCTGCCCGGTGATCCACGCCAGGTCCTTGTCGCGCGTGGCGGCGTTGACTACCAGGCGGAAGAAGTCTTCGGCGCGGTAATAGATGATGAGGTCGTCGATCACGCCGCCCTGCGGGTTGAGCATGCAGGTGTACAGCGCCTTGCCGGGCACCTTCAGCTTGTCGACGGAATTGGCCACCAGCCGGCGCAGGAAGTCGCGCACGTATGCGCCGCGCAGGTCCACCACGGTCATGTGGCTGACGTCGAACATGCCTGCGTCGCGGCGGACCTGATGGTGCTCCTCGATCTGCGAGCCGTAGTGGATCGGCATGTCCCAGCCACCGAAGTCGACCATCTTGGCGCCGAGGTCGCGGTGGGTTTGATTGAGGATGGTCTTCTGGGTCATGACGGCGGGAACCTGTGCGGGAAGGCAGAGTCCGCGATTATCCCAGAACCGTCCGCCGCATGATTTGCCGTGCGCACCTACGCCTGCGCATGGACCCTGGCTATTCGCTCGAACCTTCGTTGTAGCAGCGCACGCGGTCGGGCGAAATACGCAGGAAGCGCCCGCTGGAGCGATCCAGCTTGAGTGCCCAGCGCACGGCGGGAAGCATGTCCAGTCCGGATGCGCCGTCGGCTCCCGTGTCGACGATGGCGACCACGCCGGCGTCGTCCACGCCGTCGCGCTGGCAGGTACCGATGGCGACGAGTTCGTCGCGCCGCAGCGCCGGATACGGCACCGAGTCGGTGATACGCCAGCGCGGTTCGTCACCGAGGCGGTCGACGAACTGCGCCGCCAGCAACTGCACGCTGCGGTCCTCGTCATCGTCCAGCGTGGCGATGCTGCGCGCGCACACCTGCTCCGGTCCGGGGCCCGAGCCGACGCAACTGCCGGTGTTGGAGCGGAAGCCGTCCGGATACGGCGGGACCTGTTTGCCCACCAGATGCGGTTCACCCGCCGCGGCCAGCGCACTCATGCCGAACAACACCAGTGCGAAGGCCGCGCGCATGCGTCGTGTCCCTGTCCTTTTATTCGGCTTGCTGCACCAGCAGGCTCATGCCACGCGCCGCGACGATGCGCACGGCCGTTCCCGCCGGGAGCTCGGGCCCGGTCACGTCCCAGTATGCGTCGGCGATCTGCACGCGGCCGTGACCGTTGACGATGGCCTGCTCCAGCGGCACCACGCGCCCGACAAGTGCTTCGGCGCGACGGTTCAGCGCAGGCTGGTCGCTGCGCGGTTCACGCCCGCGGAACCACGTGCGGTAGACCTGGATCGAGACGAAGCTGAGCACGACGAACGCGGCAACCTGCGCCAGCACCGACAGGCCCGGGATCACCAGCACGATCGCGAACACCGCCGCGGCGGCAAAGCCGAGCCACAGCATGAACGCGCCCGGCGCCATCGCTTCGGCCGCGAACAGCAGCAGCGCGACGATCGCCCAGGTCACGGTCTCCCAGTTCCACTGCATGTCAGGCTCCCGCCCTCGGCGACGGTGGCACGGCGCGCGAGGCCGGCTGGCGGTCGAGCGCTTCCTTCGCCAGTTCCGCAATGCCCGCGAGCGAACCGATCACACCGGCCGACTCCATGGGCATCATCACGAACTTCTGGTTCGGCGCCTCCGCCAGCGCCTTGAACGCCTCGATGTACTTCTGCGCGACGAAATAGTTGATGGCGTTGACGTTGCCGTTGGCGATCGCGTCGGACACCAGTTGCGTGGCTTTCGCCTCCGCCTCAGCCAGCCGCTCGCGTGCCTCAGCCTCGCGGAAGGCGGCCTCGCGCTTGCCTTCGGCTTCCAGGATCGCCGCCTGCTTCTCGCCTTCGGCACGCAGGATTTCCGACTGGCGATGGCCCTCGGCTTCCAGGATGTTGGCGCGCTTCTCGCGCTCGGCCTTCATCTGCCGCGCCATCGAGTCGACCAGGTCGCGCGGCGGCTGGATGTCCTTGAGCTCGATGCGGTTGACCTTCAGGCCCCACGGATGGGTGGCGGCATCCACGGCCACCAGCACCTTCGCGTTGATCTCGTCGCGCTTGGACAGCGACTCGTCCAAGTCCATCGAGCCGATGGACGTGCGGATGTTGGTCATCACCAGGTTGAGGATGGCGATCTCCAGCTGCGCCACCTCGTAGGCGGCCTTGGCCGCGTCCAGCACCTGGAAATACACCACGCCGTCCACCTTCACCACGGCGTTGTCCTTGGTGATGACGTCCTGGCTAGGCACGTCCATCACCTGTTCCATCATGTTGATCTTGCGGCCGACGCCGTAGACGATCGGGATCAGGAAATGCAGGCCCGGATCCATGGTGTGGGTGTAGCGGCCGAAGCGCTCCACCGTCCATTCATAGCCCTGCGGCACCATCCGGACCGCCTTCAGCACCAGGATGACCCCGGCGAACAACAGCACCACGCTCAGTACCGCACTCAGGCTCATGATCCCCTCCTTGCCGTCAGTCCGAGTATAGGCGCATCGCCCGCTGCGACGGTTTCCCGGACCGGCGCATCTAGGGGAATGACATGCCACCGACCCCAAGCCCAGCGCCCGCCCCGGAAACCGTGACGACCGCGCCCCGCAGCAGCTTCGCCATCGACGTGCCCGAGGCGCTGCTGGCCCGTGCGCGCGCCGGCGAGCGCGCGGCGTTCGAGCAGCTGTACCGCTGGTTCGAACGCCCGGTGTTCAACCTGGCACTGCGGATGTTCGGCGGTTCGCAGGGCGATCGCGAGGAGGCCGCCGAGGTGCTGCAGGAAACCATGCTGAAGGTCTATTCCAAGCTCGGCGATTTCCGTGGCGGCAATGGCGGCAGCCCGTTCTGGGGCTGGGTGCGGCAGATCGCCGTGAACGAGGCGTTGATGCGCATGCGCAGCCAGCGACGACACGCGTTCGACATCGCGCTGGAAGGCGACGACGTCGCCGTCGATCCGGCGCCATTGCCGGCGGCGGCCGCCGATGCCGCGGTGCTGACGCGCGCCCTCGCCCGCCTGCCGGCGGCCACGCGCAGCGTGCTGTGGCTGTATCACGCCGAGGGCTACACGCACGAGGAGATCGCAGCGCTGATGCAGCGCACGCCGAGCTTCTCGAAATCGCAACTCTCGCGCGGCGGCCGCCGCCTGCGCGAACTGCTGGAACCGGAGACGGCCCATGCCTGACGCCGAACGCAACCACGATCCCCGCGCCACCGACTGGAGCAGCGCATTCGCCGCCCTGCCGATGGAAGCGCCACCGGCCGACGGCTGGCAGCGCATCGCACGCGCCCTAGACGCACCTACGCACCGCGCGCGCGCGCGCACCGCACGTTGGCCCGCGTGGCTGGCGGTAGCGGCTACCCTGTCCGCCGTCGCGCTGGTGCCGGTGCTGATGCGCGACACCGCTACGCCGGAGGCGCCGACGGATACGCGCACGGCCACGCGCACGCCGGCTGTCACTATGTCTCCGCCGACGGTGGAGCAGCGTCCGGTCGAGCACACCGACGCGCCGACCATCGCGACCGCACCCGCAGCGCAGGCCGATACGTCCGAGACTGTCGCAAAGACGCCGGCCACGTCCCCTCGCAAGCGTCGCCCGTCGCCGACCACGCCGCCACACGAGTCCGAGCCGCGCCGACTGGTGGCCGAGGCCGCGCCCGCGGCATCGTCGACCGATGACAGCACCGAAGCCGCCGCGCGCAACGCACTCGCCATGCAGTCGCTGCAGTCCGAGTCGGCCCAGCTGGAGGCACTGGTCGCCCTGGCCCGCGACGAGCGCGTCGCCTCCGCAAACGCCGCCGCGCTCACCGCCGAGCTCGACGAACGCATCGGCCGTATCGATGCCTCGCTGTCGCAGCCCACGCTGGGCGACGCCGACCGGCTGGCGCTGTGGCAGGAGCGCGTGACCGCCATGCGCGAACTGGCCGGCATCGAAACAACCCAGCGCTGGCTGACCGCACGCGGCGAACGCTACGACGGCGCGCTGGTCAGCATCGACTGAGCGCCGACCGCCCCCTTTCTAAGGCAGGACCGAACCCATGACTTCCCTGTTTTCCAGACCCACCCTGCTGGCCACCGCGACAGGGCTGCTGATCGCCTGCGCTGCCAGCGCGCAGACCGCCAAGGGCGACGCGGACAAGACGCGCGAACTGGAGGTCGCGCGCGCCGAGCTCGACCGTGCCGCCAAGCGCTACGCGGAGCTCTCGCGCCAGAACGCGAACTTCGACCGCGAGCAGTTCGAACGCGACTTCGAACGCCGGTTCGTCCAGCGCCCGGTGTTGGGCGTGGTTCTTTCGCCGGACGCGAAGTCGGGCGTTCGCATCGCGGCGGTGACGCCGGACAGCGCGGCCGCCAAGGCCGGCCTGCGCAGTGGCGACGTGCTCACCGCCATCGAGGGGAAGAAGCTCGACCAGTCCGAACCCGAGGCGCGTCTGGCCGAAGCACGCCGGCAGTTGCGCGAGATGGAAACCGGCGCGCCGGTCACCCTCGCCTACCTGCGCGATGGCCGCAGCGCCACCGCGCGGGCCACGCCGCAGCTCGGCGAACGCGTGCTGATGATGCGCGACGTCGACGGCATGCCCATCGCGCGGCCGCTGCCCATCATCGCGCCGCAGGTACGCAGCGAACTCATCCGCATGGACTGCAGCGAGGACGACGACGACTGCCACATGCCGCTGCTCGCAGATACCTTCCGCTGGAACGGCCTCAACCTGGCCAGCGTGGACGCGCAACTGGGCCGCTACTTCGGCACCGACCGCGGCGTGCTGGTGCTGAGCACCGGACCCGAACTCGCCGGCCTGCAGGCGGGCGACGTGATCCAGAGCGTCGACGGGAAGACCGTGCGTTCGCCGCGCGACGTGATGTCGGCGCTGCGCGCCAAGCCGGCCGAGAGCCGCGTGGCGGTGGGCTATCTGCGCGACCGCAAGAGCACCACCACCCAGGTCACCGTGCCGAAGACGGCGATGCTGCGTATCCCGCGTCCGCCGGCACCGCCGGCGCCTCCGGCCGCACCACAGGCTCCGAAGGCGCCACCCGTGCCCGCGGCGCCCAAAGCGCCCGAGCCGCCGCAGGCATTCAAGCCTCCTGTGCCTCCGGCACCACCCGCACCGCCCACCGCGCCGCCTGCGCCGGAGTTCGCGGTATTCGTGGTGATGTGAAGTGGTGATGTGAATACATCGACGGCTCCCGGCGCGTGCCGGGAGCCGTCGATGTTCCGCGTCCTGGTTACTTCGTGGCGACCGGTTCGTTGCCGGCCGGCTCGACCCATTTGGCAAACACCTCGTCGATCTTCGCGTCGGCCACCGGCTTGCCCTTCTCCAGTTCCCCGGCCTGCTCGAACAACGGGATGATCATCGCCATGCCATCGATCTTCGTCTTCAGGTGCAGGCCCGGCGGCTGGGCAAGGAAGCGGTCCCAACGGGTGCGCACGCGCGCCCAGTAGTCCTTCGTCGCGGCCCAGTATTTGTAGGCCGGCGCGAAGTCGACCTCGGTCGTCTTCTGGTAGTCGTTGAAGCCGAACTCGCGCGCCAGCTCCACCTGTGTGCCGTCTGGCTTGCGAAGCACCTTGGTGTTGAACTGCTCGTGCGTCCATCCGCCCGGCGTCAGCGTGTGGCGGTTGACCGCGCTGATCGCGTTGTAGTCGCTGCGCTTGGTGTATTCGCGACGCGGCAGCGGACGCCAGCTCACGTCGCTGGTCCAGGTCGCCACGCCATTGTCGTACGTCCACTTGCCGGTGCCGCAGTAGCGCGGCGCGTCGCTGACCTCGTACACGCATTGCGTCCATGCGCCACGGTTCAGCGCCGCCGGGATCGGACGCACCTGCCAGGTCTGGTCGGCGGTGAACTCGAAGCGCGTGGGCGCCTCGTACGTCCAGTCCTGGCGCCAGTGCTTGGTCACGTGGCCGCTCTTCCCGTCGACCAGGATGTGCTGCAGCACGATCCGCTCTGGCGTGTCCTGCACCACGATCACCACCTCGTTGCCGCCCGAGCGCATCGCCGGATGGCGTTCGTAGCCGGGCTGCAGCAGCACGGTCTCATCGAAGGCGAAGTCGACGATGTACTCGCCCTGCATCGCCAGGATCGACCCGCGATCACGCGCGATACCGGTGGAAGGTGCGGCGACCGCGACGCTGGACGTGGCGGTCAGGACAAGGGCGGTTGCGAGCGTGCGAAGGTTCATGGCTGGCCCGTGATGGTCGGATGGGAGGGAAGAAGCGTGTTGCAGCATTGGCATCACCAGCTCACCGCCAGGCTCACGCCGACGTTGCGTCCCGGGCTGGTGTAGCGGTCGAGCACCACGCTGGTGGCGAGCGTGCCGGCGGGCACGTCGCCGGCATCCCAGTACTTGCGGTCGCCCAGGTTGAACACGCCGATGTCGAACACCGCGGCCGGCGCGAAGTTCCAGTGCGCGAGCAGATCGAACACGCCGTAGCCGGGAATCTCGAACTGGTTGGCTGCAGGCAGCTCGTCCTTGCGCGCCGCGAAACGACCCGCCAGTTCCACGCCCCATGTGTCGCGGTCGTAGGCGACGCCTAGCGTCGCGCGCAGCGGATCGATCGAAGGCAGCGCCTGGCCGGTCGAGCGGTCCTCCCCCTTCGACCATGCGACCGCACCCTTCAGCGACCAGCCGGCCAGGCCGTCGCGCAGATAGCCCAGGTCGACGCCGCCGCGCGCTTCCACGCCGTAGATCTCGGCGTCCTCGATGTTCTGCGACTGGAACACGATCAGTGGCGTCTGCGGCGGCTGGCTGATCTGCACCGACGACTCGATGAAATCGTCATAGCGGTTGTAGTAGCCCGACACTTCGGCATACACCGCTTCGCTGGAGAAACGCAGGCCCAGCTCCACGCCATCGCTGGTCTCGGGCTTGAGATCCGGATTCGGGATCGCGGTGTAGCCGAACTGCAGGTTGGTGAAGCCGAGGTTGACGTCGCTGTACGGCGGCGCGCGGAAGCCGTGCTGGTAACCGCCGAACAGCGACCAGTCCTGGCTGAAGTGCCACACCGCGCCCAGCTTCGGCGACACGCTGGTCTCGCTGAGCTTGGCTACCGTGATGCCCGGATTGTCCTCGGCAAAGATGGAATCGATCTTCGGCTCCAACTTGTAATAGTCCACGCGCACGGCGGGGATCAGGCGGAATTCGCCATCGGCGAAGGAAATCTCGTCCTGCAGGTAGGCCGCAGCCTGCGTGGTCTCGCTGACCGGGAAATCCCGCACCGGAAACACGTCCGGCGAGATCACGCTGGTTACCGTGCCGGTAAGCAGGTTGGTCGCGCGGCCATCGCGCTTCTGCTTGAACTCGGTGCGGGTGAACTCGACGCCGTAGGTCAGGTCATGCTCCACCGAACCGGCAACCAGCGACTTGTGCAGCACGGCGTCCAGGCCGACCAGGCGCTGGTCGAAGTTGAATTCGCGATCGCGCAGTACCGGGTTGATGGCCACGCCGTTGCGCAACGTCGCGCGGTGTTCGAGCGTGCGCTGGGTGGTCTCGCTGTCCTGGCGGTAGATCTGCCATTGCAGCGAATCGGCGATCCCCGAGTCCAGCACATCCACCTCGTGCGAGAACGCCACGCGCGCCCGGGTCTGGTGGTCATCTCCGGTCTGCGAGTACACGCGCACCGACGGCGGCGTGTTCGCCACCGTGGAGCTGTCGCCTTGCGCGGTCAGCACGTCGATGTCCGCACTGTCCCCGTTGCCCTCCACGGTCAGCTTGAAGCGCTGGTTGGCGCTGGGCGCGAACACCAGCTTGGTCAACAGGCTGCGGCCGTCGCTCTCCAGCGGGTTGGGCGCGGTGCGCGTCGAACCGACGCCGCGGTTCTCGCCCATGTTCTCGCGCTCCTGGCCCTGGTGGTGGCCGATGTTCACCAGACCCGACCAGCGCTCGCCGCCGAACGCGGCGGTGGCACTGCCGAACAGACCGTTGTCCTCGCCGAGGTAACCGAGCTTGAAACCGAAGTAGGCGTCCTTGCCCTCCACCAGATAATCCGCCGGATCCCTGGTCACGAACGAAACCACGCCACCCAGCGCGTCGGAGCCATATAACGCGCTGCCTGGACCGCGCACCACTTCCACGGCCTTCAGCGTGTCCAGATCGACGAAGTTGCGGTTGGCGCTGGAGAACGAGCCGATGGCGAACGCGTCGGGTACCGCGACCCCGTCGGTTTCGATGCGTACGCGATTGCCGCCCAGGCCGCGGATGCGGATGTCGCCGAAGCCGCCGAAGCGCCCGCTCGCGCCCGACACGGTGATGCCGGGCTCGTAACGGAACAGATCGCGCAGGTTGCGGACCAGTTCGCGGTCCATGCGCTCGCGATCGATGGCGGTGACCACGCTGGGCACGTCGTCCAGCGCGCGCTCGGTGCGCGTGACGGTGACGACGATCCGGTCGAACTCGTTTGGAGCGCCCGCCGCGGCCGCAGCGGCGGCGAGACCCGGTGCGGCGTTGGAGCCATCGGGAACGTCGGTCGCCATGGCGAACGAAGGAAGGGCCAGCAGACAGGCAAGGACAAGCGGATTACGGACGGGTTGCATGCGCGTACTCGGAAAGACCGAGGCGGGCTGGCAGCCGTCGTGCGGCGGGCTTGCGGCCTTGGGAGAGAGATTGGAAAGCGGCCGTGCGGCCGTCGCACGCCGCCTTCCCCAAGGCGGACGCGCGAACGGAGAAACAGCGCCGCAGCCGGTGAGCCGGCGCGGCAGGGAGGTCTCGGGTCAGCTCACTTGGTGAGGATCAGCTTGTCGTTACGCGTGTGGCGCAGGCGATAGACCTCGCCGCCGTGGCGGATCAGCACTTCGCGGCTGCCGCGCAGCAGCTCGTCGCTGTCGACCAGTCCGCCGCCAAACGGCAGGCCGGGCGACGCGACCGCGGCGACGGGCGAAGTCAGGCGTTCTGAGCGGGGCTTGAGCTGCAGCAGCGTGGGGCGCAGGGACATGGTCGTGGCTCGTTCGGTGACGAGCTACTGATGATAATGATTCTCATTTAAGCGTCAACAGGGCGCAGCCGGAAAGTCCGCCGAAAGTCACCGGGCGAAGCACAAGGTCGCGGGCAAGCCCGCTCCTACGAACACCACCCGTTAAGCCAATACAGCTATCGCGTAGGAGCGGGCTTGCCCCCGCGACCCGCCCCGGCGCCCCATCATCCCACCGCCGCCTCCACGCGCTGCCACTGGCCCTCCTCGAGGCGTTCTGCCAATTCAAGCGCCTCCAGGTTCTGCACCAGTTGCTCCGGCCGGCTGGCCCCCAGGATCACGCTGGACACGTGCGGGTTGCGCAGGCACCACGCGATCGCCAGCGGCGCCGGCGCCACTCCCAACTCCTCCGCAGTAGCCACGAAGCGCCGCGCCCGCTCGATCCTTTCGCCTTCGCCCAGCACGGATCGCTGCAGCCAACCCAGGCCCTCGCGACCCAGTCGCGCCTCGCTGGGCACGCCTGCGTTGTATTTGCCGGTGAGCAGGCCCGAAGCCAGCGGCGACCAGATCGTGGTGCCCAGGCCGTACTCGGCGTACAGCGGCGCGTATTCCAGTTCCATGCGCTCGCGATGCAGCAGGTTGTACTGCGGCTGCTCCATGGTCGGCGCGTACCAGTTGCGTGCGCGGGCGATCTTGTGCGCCTCGCGGATCTGCGCCGCGGTCCATTCGGACGTGCCCCAGTACAGCACCTTGCCCTGCCGGATCAGCACGTCCATCGCGCCGACGGTTTCCTCGATCGGCGTGTCGGGATCGGGCCGGTGGCAGTAGTACAGGTCCAGACAGTCCACACGCAGGCGCTTGAGCGCGGCGTGGCAGGCATCGGTTACGTGCTTGCGCGAAAGCCCGCGCTGGGTGGGGCCGGGTTCCGCCGCCGAGCCGAAGAACACCTTGCTCGAGACGCAGAAGCCGTCGCGCGGCAGGCGCAGATCGGCGATCACGTCCCCCATGACCTTCTCCGCCTCGCCGTTGGCGTAGCCCTCGGCGTTGTCGAAGAAGTTGATGCCATTGTCCCAGGCCGCGGCGATCAGCTCGCGGGCGGTCGAGCGTCCGATCTGCGCACCGAAGGTGAGCCAGGCCCCGAAGGACAGGGCCGAAAGCTGCAGGCCGGACGAACCGAGGCGACGGTATTGCATGAGAGCGCTCCAGAAGGCGGAAAAACGGCAATCCAGTTCAGTTTAGCCCTGCCGCGGTGAGGGCCCGGCCTGTACAATGCGCGCACTTCCTCCTCCGGGGAGTAGCCCTTCCGCCAGTCGGCACGTCCACCAGGCGGGGATCTGCGTCAACACACTTGGCCCGCAGGCCATGGCGCAGGAGCGGCAGCCAGCCGGCATCACCGGCCAGCGACCACGGGCAAGACCGAAGGCAGGCGTCGCGCGAGCAACTGGCATGAGCCGGGTCGGGCCGCGTGGCGTTTGCCTTTCGCGTCCACGCGGAAGCCCGACCCTGGAGCCACGATGGAACACTTCCCTTTGATGACGGCCGCGGTTTCCACCGGCACCGTTGCGCTGGCCGAAATCGGCGACAAGACCCAGCTGCTCGCCCTGCTGCTGGCCGCGCGTTTCCGCAAGCCGCTGCCGATCATCGCCGGCATCCTCGTCGCCACCCTGCTCAACCACGCGCTGGCTGGCTGGTTCGGAACGCTGGTCGCACAGTGGCTGAGTCCGGAAGTGCTGCGCTGGGTCGTCGCCGGCAGCTTCCTCGCGGTCGCGCTATGGACACTCAAGCCGGACAAGCTGGACGAAGGCGACGAAGCGCTGCCGGCGCGCGGCGCGTTCGTCGCGACCACGTTCGCCTTCTTCCTGGCCGAGATCGGCGACAAGACCCAGGTCGCCACGGTGCTGCTGGCCGCCAAGTACCAGCCGCTGTGGGAAGTCGTGGTCGGCACCACCGTCGGCATGCTGCTGGCCAACGTTCCGGTGGTTCTGCTGGGCAGCAAGCTCGCCGACCGACTCCCGCTGAAGGCCGCGCGTTATACGGCTGCGGTGGTGTTCCTGGCGCTGGCCGCCTGGGCAGCGATCGTCGGCGTCGGCTGACGCGCTTCCCGTAGGAGCCAGCTTGCTGGCGACCTGGGCACACGCCGGGTGAATCGGGTCGCCAGCAAGCTGGCTCCTACGGTGCCGCGGCCGCGTTATGCTCGGCGCGGCCGTTCAAAGGGTCGCCTGGGGGAATCGGATGCTCGGCACTGGCGGAAGGGTGCGCGACGTCATGGCCGCTCTGCTGGCGCGGCCGGACGAGATCATGCTGGAGATCGGCGCGGGCGGCGAACTGATGGTCGCGCGCCTGCGCGTGGTGATCGCCGCGCTGCTGCTGGTGCTGCCGCTGGCCAACGTGCTGGGCGGCGGGAGCGTCAAGGACACGCTGATCGGCCTGGGCGGTGCGCTCATCGTCAACATCTTCGCCCACCTGTGGCTGGCGCTGGCGCGGCGCCGGCGGCTGTTCCGCTGGCTGCCTTTCGCATCGTCGGCGTTCGACGTCACCGCCACGACGGTGCTGCTGATGGTCCTGGGCGCGAACCACCTGCCAGCCGGCCTCAACAACCTCGCCGCCTGGTGCGGTTACGTGGTCGCCATCGTGCTGACCGCGCCGCGCAGCGACGGGCGCATCGCGCTGTTCGCCGGTGCGTTGGCGATTGCGCAGTACAGCCTGCTGGTGCTCGTGGTGATGGCCACGGCCGATTCGCCGGAGCAGCTGATTTCCAGCGACTACGGCGCGATCACCCTGGGCGGGCAGGCGCAGCGCGTGCTGCTGTTGATGGTGTTCACGCTGATCACCGCGATGGTCGTCTACCGCATGCAACGGCTGGTTGAGATGTCGGGCACCGACGGCCTCACCCGGCTGCCGAACCGAACCTGGCTGATGTACCGCGTGCCGCGCCTGTTCGACAGCGTGCGCCACGACGGCGACAGCCTGACGCTGGCGCTGATCGACCTGGACCACTTCAAGCGCATCAACGACACCCACGGCCACCATGCCGGCGACCGTGCGCTGCGCCATGTCGTGTCGTCGCTGCGCGAGCTGTCTGAGCCGGGCGAATGGCTGGTCCGCATCGGCGGCGCCGAATTCGTGCTGCTGATGCGCAAGCCCATCGGCACCGCGTGGGAGCGTGTGGATGCGATCCGGCGCGGCCTGGGCGAGCGCCCGTTCGAGCCCGAGCGTGGCGCCGACAGCGTGGCGCTGAGCTTCAGCGCCGGCCTGGCCGGCTTCCCGCATGAGGGCACCGACCTCTCGCGCCTGCTGCGCCGGGCCGACGGCCGCCTGCAGCAGGCCAAGCTGCAGGGCCGCAACCGGGTGATCGCGCGCGACGGTTGACGACCCGTCCGCGCGGTTCCGGCCGAAGCCCACGTCGTTGGGCCCCGAAATCCGGCCTCGCCGCCTTGTCCGCCGCGCGCCACGTAAACTAGGCTCCGCCGCAGCCGTGGCCCGCCCCCTCGCGTGGCGCCAGGGCGGCCATCAATCTGAACAACAACGTCTTCGCTGCCGGCCGCCGGTTGCATGGGGAGAACTGAGTGGAAGCAATTGCGCGGGTGGCCTTCGGCCTGTTTGGTCTTGCGGTGCTGATCGGCATCGCCTGGCTGTTCTCGAACAACAAGCGTCGCGTCGACTGGAAGCTCGTCGGCACCGGCGTGGGCCTGCAGGTCGCCTTCGCCGCGCTGGTGCTGCTGGTGCCGGGCGGCAAGGATGCGTTCGACGCGATCGGCCACGGTTTCGTGAAGGTGCTCAGCTTCGTCGGCGAAGGCTCGAAGTTCATCTTCGGCAACCTGATGGACGTGAACACCTACGGCTTCATCTTCGCCTTCCAGGTGCTGCCGACCATCATCTTCTTCGCCGCGCTGATGGGCGTGCTGTACCACCTGGGCGTGATGCAGGCCGTGGTGCGCGCCATGGCGTGGGTGATCACCAAGGTGATGCGCGTCTCCGGCGCGGAGACCACCAGCGTCTGCGCCAGTGTCTTCATCGGCCAGACCGAGGCGCCGCTGACGGTGCGCCCATACATTCCCAAGATGACCGAGTCCGAGCTGATCACCATGATGATCGGCGGCATGGCGCACATCGCCGGCGGCGTGCTCGCCGCGTACGTGGGCATGCTGGGCGGCGGCGACCCGGAACAGCAGGCGTTCTACGCCAAGCATCTGCTGGCGGCGTCGATCATGGCCGCGCCGGCGACGCTGGTGATCGCCAAGATCCTCATCCCCGAAACCGGCGAGCCGCTCACGCGCGGCACGGTGAAGATGGAAGTGGAGAAGACCACGGCCAACATCATCGACGCCGCCGCTGCCGGTGCCGGCGACGGCCTGCGCCTGGCGCTGAACATCGGCGCGATGCTGCTGGCCTTCATCGCGCTGATCGCGCTGGTGAACTGGCCGCTGACGTGGTTCGGCGAGGTCACCGGCATCGCCGCCGCGATCGGCAAGCCGTTCGACCTGGCGACGATCTTCGGTTACGTGCTCGCGCCGCTGGCGTGGGTGATCGGCACGCCGTGGCAGGACGCACCGACCGTCGGCAGCCTGATCGGCCAGAAGATCGTCATCAACGAGTTCGTCGCGTACCTGCAGCTGGCCGACATCGTCAACGGCAAGGTCGCCGGCGTGACGCTGAGCGATCAGGGCCGCCTGATCGCCACTTACGCGTTGTGCGGCTTCGCCAACTTCAGCTCGATCGCGATCCAGATCGGCGGCATCGGCGGCCTCGCGCCGGAGCGCCGCCAGGATCTGGCGCGCTTCGGCCTGCGCGCGGTGCTGGGCGGCTCCATCGCGACGTTCATGACCGCGACCATCGCGGGCGTGCTGACCTGGTTCGGCAGCTGAGATGAGCGCGCGCGTCGTCGTCGTCGGCTCGTTCAACGTCGACCACGTGTGGACGGTGGCGGATCTACCCCGTCCTGGCGAGACGCTGAGCGGCCACTATCACACCGGCCCCGGAGGCAAGGGCTTCAACCAGGCCACTGCCGTGGCGCGTGCGGGCGCGGCGGCGTCGTTCGTCTGCGCGCTGGGCGACGACCTGGGCGGGCAACTGGCCCGTGCGCTGGCGGTCGCCGACGACATCGACCTGCACGATCTGCCCAGCGAGGCGCCGACCGGCACCGCGGGTATCTATGTGGACGAATCCGGGCGCAACTCCATCGTGATCGGGCCGGGCGCCAACGCCGATCTGTCGGCGGAATTCGTGGCCACGCAGGCGGACCTGATCGCCAGCGCCAACGTGCTGCTGGCGCAACTGGAATCGCCATTGCCGGCGATCGAGGCGGCCTTCGCCGCCGCGCGTGCGGCCAGCGTGTACACCGTCCTCAACCCGGCCCCGGCAGATGCGGCCATTCCGGCATCGCTGCTGGCCCTGGCGGACGTGATCACGCCCAACGAGACCGAGTTCTGCGCGCAACTGGAACAGCACGCCGGCGAACGCGTCGACGCGCGTTCGGTCGGCTCGATGGACGACGCCGCGCTACATGCCCTGTGCCGGCGCCTGCTGCCGCACGGGACCGTGGTGGTCACGCTGGGCGCGGCCGGCTGCTTCGTCTCGCATGCCGAAACAGTATTGCGCGGCGATGCGCGTGAGCATTACCGCGTGCCGGCCGCGCGGGTGCGGCCGGTGGACACGACCGGCGCCGGCGATGCGTTCAACGGTGCGCTGGCCGCATCGTGGACGCGCCGTCCCGTCCAGGCGTTCGCCGACCACCTGCATTACGCCAACCGCTACGCCGCGCTCTCCACAGAGCGCGCTGGCGCGGCTGCGGCGATGCCGCACGACGCCGAAGTGCGCGCACGGTTTGGCTGACGAGCTCCTTTAGCCCCTCTCCCACCGGGAGAGGGACTTTAGGGCGTCGCTACCTGTCGAGTTCTCGCGTCATCAAGGCACGCCAAGAAGCATCGTCTTCTCATGCCCCCGGCTGCAGTACCGAGCGCGCGCACTATCAAACGAGAATGCTTCGCATTAACATGGCGGGCTGTCGCCGTCTCCGGATCCCGCAATGTTCCGCCGCCATGCCCTTGCCAGCGCTCTGCTGGCCGCTTTCGCCGCACCTGCCGCCTACGCCGAGGACGCCGTCGACATCGACCGCGTGACCGTCTCAGCCAGCACCAGCCGCATTCCAGACTCGGAAGCCGCACTGCCCAACACCATCACGGTGATCGACCAGAAGCAGTTGCAGCAGCAGCTCGCGGTCACCCAGGACATCTCGCAGATCCTGGCCAACCTGATCCCGTCGTTCACTCCGTCGCGCCAGAAGCTCACCAACGCCGGCGAGACGCTGCGCGGCCGCAAGCCGCTGTATCTGGTCGATGGCGTGCCGCAGTCCACGCCGCTGCGCGACGGCGGACGCGATGGCCACACGATCGATCCGGCGATGATCGAACGCATCGAAGTGATCCACGGCGCCAACGCGCTGCAGGGCCTGGGCGCATCGGGCGGCATCATCAACATCATCACCAAGCGCGCGCCGCGCCAGGACGGGCAGACGTTCCAGGACGTCTCGGTGGCTGCCAGCACCGCGGTTCCACACGAGAGCGACAGCACCGGTTACCGCGCCTCGTACGTGTTCGGCACGCGCCAGGGGGCGTTCGACTTCGTCGGCGGCGCCTCGTATGCGAGCGAGGGGCTGTATTACGACGGCGACGGCCGCTCCATCGCGGTCAACGACGTGCAGGGCGACCTGATGGATTCGGAGAGCTACAACCTCTTCGCCAAGGCCGGCTGGAACTTCGATGACGACCGCCGCCTGCAGCTCAGCGCGAATCGCTACGAGCTGCAGGGCGACAACAACTACCACTCCGTCAACGCCGTGATCTGCCCGACCGGCCCGCGCGTGCCGTGCGTGCCGTCGACGTCGGCCGAAGGCGGCAGCGAGGGCGAAGGCCCGCGCAACCGCTCCACCTCGCTCACTCTGGATTACACCGACAAGTCGCTCGCCGGCGGTTACTTCCAGTCGCAGCTGTACTGGGTCGACTTCAAGGGTCTGTACGGCGGCAGCGACTGGGGCGATTTCTGGGGCGACGGTCGCGACCTGAGCTGGTACGACCAGTCGCAGAACGTGTCCGAGAAGCTGGGCGGCAAGTTCAGCTGGTCGCGCGGCGACCTGTTCGGGCTGCGCCTGCGCGCGACGATGGGCCTGGACCTGGCGCGCGACACGACCGCGCAGGAACTGGTGCGCGCCGGCATCGACTGGGTGCCGGAAACCACCTACGAATCGTGGTCGCCGTTCGTGCAGATGGAATGGTGGGTCGCCGACTCGGTGATGCTGACCGGCGGCCTGCGCTACGAGCGCGGCAAGCTCGAGGTGGACGACTACCTCACCATCCCCGACCAGCGCACCACGCCGGGCATCCATGGCACGCGCTACTTCGTGGCCGGTGGCTCGCCGAAGACCAGCGAAACGCTGCCGAACTTCGGCATCGTGTGGGAAGCAACGGACACGCTGAAGCTGTATGCCTCGTATTCGGAAGGCTACAACGTGGCCGACATCGGCCGCGTGCTGCGCGCCATCACGCAGCCGAACCAGCGCGTGGACAACCTGGTCGACCTGCAGCCGGTGATCGCCGACAACCAGGAAATCGGCCTGGACTACGACGACGGCCGCTGGCTCGTGCACCTGGCGGCGTACTGGTCCGATTCGGACCTGGGTTCGCGCCTGGCCTTCGACAACGCCACGCAGACCTACAACGTCGTGCGCGAGCGCACCGAGATCAAGGGCTTCGAAGGCAACGTCGCCTACCAGTTCACGGACAACACGCGCGCGGGCCTGGCCTATGCGCAGACCGACGGACGCTACGACAGCAATGGCGACGATCGCGTAGACAGCGACCTGCCCGGCATCAACGTCAGCCCCGATCGCCTGACTGCGTTCTGGGAACAGACCTGGACGCCCGGCATCTCCACCCGCCTGCAGGCCAGCCGCGCGTTCGACCGCGAGTTCGACTTCCGCGGCCAGACGCTGCCGGACGATTTCGACGGCTACACCACGGTCGACCTGCAGGCGCGCTTCCAGCTGCCGGTGGGCGCGCTGAACGTGGGCGTCGAGAACCTGTTCGGCGAGCAGTACATCACTTACTACTCGCAGACGACCTACCAGCGGAACCTCGCCAGCCAGCGCCTGGACACCTACACCGCCGGCCGTGGCCGCGTGCTGACGGTGGGCTGGTCGCACCGCTTCTGATACACCGTCGGCATGGACATGGCCACCGCACGCACCGCCACGCAGGCACCGCCCAGGCGGCGCGTGCGGGCGGTGCTGTCGTGGCTGCACCTGTGGACGGGCCTGACGGCCGGCCTGGTCTTCGCGCTCGCGTCGCTGGCGGGTGCGGTGCTGGTGTTCCATGTCGATCTGCTCAAGCTGCAGCATCCGCAGCTCGCCCAGCATGAGCCGGTGGCCGATGGCCGCGTGCTGGCGCAACTGATCGAACGCTGGGCACCGGAAGGCATGCGGTCGCTCGACCTGCCGCGCGAGGAACTGCCGGTGTGGCAGGCCTACTTCGAGGACGGCCATCGCCAGTACTTCGCGCCGGAGGACGGCGCGCTGCTGCTCTACCGCAGCCATCACGACGACGTGCTGCTGTGGCTGCACGAGTGGCACGTGGACCTGCTGGGCGGCAAGACCGGGCGCGAAGTGTGGGGCGTGATCGGCTGGATCAGCCTGGCGATGATCCTGATCGGCCTGTACCTGTGGTGGCCGAAGCGAGGCCGCTATCTCGCGCAGCTGAAGATGCACGCCGGCCCGCCCGTGCGGCGCTGGCTCACCTGGCATCGCAGCAGCGGCGTGATCCTGCTGCCGTTGCTGCTGCTGGGCACGGTGACCGGCGTGGGCATGGTGTATTCGAAGGGATTCCAGAAGGTGCTGGTCGCGGCCTTCGGTGGCGAGAACGTCAAGCCGCCCGAACGCCCCGCGGACGCCACGCCGATCGACTGGACCCACGCCATCGCGCAGGCCCGCACCGCACTGCCCGACGGGCGCGTGGCGCGCGTATCGGTGCCCGATCCGGACGAGGGCGTGCTCTCCTTCCGCGCCCAGGCGAATGGCGAATGGCATCCGGTCGGGCGCAGCACCATCTCGCTGGATCGCCAGGGCCGCGTGCTGCAGACGGTCGATGCCACCGGGCACAAGCTCGGCATGCGGATGAGCCAGGCCTTCTATCCGCTGCACATCGGTGCAGTGGGCGGCAGCATCATGAAGTGGATCACCGCGATCATCGGCCTGCTGCCGGCCTTCCTGCTCGTCACCGGCTTCCTGTTCTGGCGGCGCCGGCGCGGCCATCGCTGAACAGGCCGGCGTACCGGGCCCGGTACAATGGCCGCATGTCGACGGCCTCCTTCCATATCGGATCCCACGAGATCGCGCCGCGCGTGATCCTCGCGCCGATGGCGGGCGTGACGGACAAGCCGTTCCGCATCCTGTGCAAGCGCCTCGGCGCCGGGCTGTGCGTGTCGGAGATGACCACCTCCGACCCGCGGTTCTGGAAGACGTCCAAGTCGCTGCACCGCATGGACCACGAAGGCGAGCCCGCGCCGGTCAGTGTGCAGATCGCCGGCACGGTGCCGGAGGTGATGGCCGATGCCGCGCGGCACAACGTCGACCACGGCGCGCAGATCATCGACATCAACATGGGCTGCCCGGCCAAGAAGGTGTGCAACGCGTGGGCGGGTTCGGCGCTGATGCGGGAGCCCGACCTGGTGGCGCGCATCCTCGACGCCGTCGTGAACGCCGTGGACGTGCCGGTTACGCTGAAGATTCGCACCGGCTGGGCCGCCGACCAGCGCAACGCACTGGCGATCGCCCGCATCGCGCAGGATGCCGGTGTCGCCGCGCTGGCCGTACACGGGCGCACGCGCGACCAACAGTACACCGGCGTGGCCGAGTACGACACGATCGCCGAGGTGAAGGCGGCGCTGTCGATCCCGGTGTTCGCCAACGGCGACATCGATTCGCCGCGGAAGGCCGCGCAGGTGCTGGCGTATACCGGATGCGATGCGGTGCTGATCGGCCGTGCGGCGCAGGGGCGCCCATGGATCTTCCGCGAAGTCGCACATTACCCGGCGCACGGCGAGACCCTGCCCGAGCCCACGCTGGCCGAAGTACGCGACGTGCTACTGGAGCACCTCGAACACCTGCACGCGTTCTACGGCGAGCCGTCCGGCGTGCGCATCGCGCGCAAGCACCTGGGCTGGTACGCCAAGGATCGTCCCGAGAACGCGGCCTTCCGCGCCGTGGTCAATCGCGCCGAAACCGCGGAGGCCCAGTTGCGTTTGACGCGCGACTACTTCGATGCGCTGATCGCAGGCGTGCAGCCGCTGGGTGTGGCGGCCTGACCGGGCTTAGAAACAAGAAGACACGAGCGCTTTGTGCCGTCATTCCCGCGAAGGCGGGGTCTTTTGGGCCGCCGATTGGCGGCACCATCCATGCATTTGGCGTCTCACGCCGTTCGGAGGACGGAACGAAGCGGACAGAAGGATTCCCGCCTTCGCGGGAATGACGGCTGTCGGCCGCACGAAAGCGTGGCAAGGGACGCTGCCGGCCACGCATCGTTGCACGCGCCAACACACCGCCTGACACCCGCCTGTGACAGCATCGGCGCATCCCGATTCGCACACGCCGGTGCCACCATGTCGACCTCCACCACCTGCGATTTTCCATACCTGCACGGCTTCTCCGCCACCGAGCAGGCGCGCCTGGTCAAGCAGGCAAAACTGGCCGAGTCCACGATCTTCCACGACATCGATTACGGCGGCGCCACCCGTCTGCTCGAAGTGGGCAGCGGCGTCGGCGCGCAGACCGAAATCCTGCTGCGCCGATTCCCCGAGCTGCAGGTCACCTGCGTCGACCTCAACGACGCGCAGCTGTCCGCAGCGCGCAGCAATCTGGGCGCGATGCCATGGCTGCAAGGCCGCTACGAACTGCACCGCGCCGATGCCACCAACCTGCCGTTCGAACCGCGCAGTTTCGACGCGGCCTTCCTGTGCTGGGTGCTCGAACACGTGCCCTCCCCCGCACGCGTGCTCAACGAGGTGCGTCGCGTGCTCGCACCCGGCTCGCCGGTCTACATTACCGAGGTGATGAATTCCTCGTTCCTGCTCGATCCGTATTCGCCCAACGTGTGGCGCTACTGGATGGCCTTCAACGATTTCCAGTACGACAGCGGCGGCGATCCGTTCGTCGGCGCGAAGCTCGGCAACCTGCTGCTGGCGGGCGGATTCCGCGACGTCACCACCGAGGTCAAGACGTTCTACTTCGACAATCGCGAACCGGCACGACGCAAGACGATGATCGCGTTTTGGGAAGAACTCCTGCTGTCGGCCGCCGACCAGCTGCTTGCGGCGGGCAAGGTTACGCAGGACATCGTCGACGGCATGCGACGCGAGATGCACCAGGTGCAGAACGATCCCAACGCGGTGTTCTTCTACGCGTTCGTGCAGGCGCGCGCGGTGGTGTACTGAGACGGTTGCATCCGCAACCACCGCGCTGCGACGGCTGTTTCGCATGAAACCGTCACGTGCATGTGCATGCGCGCGCATCGCGACGAGCGGTGCAGGCCATAAGTAACAACCCCCTTCGGCCGATGTAATTGGCGCAGTAGCGGCGGAAGCTGGCACCGTCGGGGCGTTCCCCCACCGCGGATTCCCTGCGGCGCCTCGGCGACCAGGAGGCCACCATGAAAGCGAAGATTGCCTTCATCGCATTGGCGATGGCCGCAGCGGCACCGGCATGGGCTGCCGAAGATCCCATCGGCGATCTGTCGAAAGTCACAGGACTCAGCGAACGCAAGGTACAGATGATCCTCGGCAACCGCACTGCGTTTGCGGAATATCCGTACACCTATGACCGTGCGCTGGAGAAGTTCGTCGAAGCCGTGGGCGACACCAACTACCAGCGACTGATGAACGGAGAGAGCGTGGCACTGCGCGACAAGGCCGGCAACGAGTACATCGTGCAGCTGAGGCAGGCGGACGAAGAGAACGCGCTGTAACGGCCAGGCCCCGCTTTACGCGTGCGACACGCAAACCGGTGACACAGACCATGACTTGCCACTTCCACCATGGGCCGCGTGCGACACGCGCGGCCCAGGCGGCGCGAAGCGGCCTCAGCGGGGTTGTTCGGCCGTAGCGGTCGACGGGACCGGCGCGGTACGACGGCCGATCTCGGCGACGTCGGCGGCCCTTTCGGGCGTGCGCCAGATGCGCTGCCACATCGCCTGGAGGCGATCACCTGCTTCCCACGGCCATTCCAGCTGCTCCGGCGGAATCTCGTTCCAGCCGTCGTCCTCGCGACGGGCAACCGCAAAACGGAAGCTGTAGTCGGGCTCGGCGCCCATGCGCAGGTCCGACACCACCAGGCGGTCGTCGCTCACCTGCGCCTTCATGAAACCATGGTTGAACCAGTGCAGCCGCTGCACGCTGGGATAGTCGAATACGCGCGCCAGTTCGAGCACGTCCGACGGGTATTCACGAAAGCGTATCGGCCCGCTGTCGGCCACCAGTGAGCGCTCGCCCTCGACGAAGCCATCCGGCGTCATCGCCACGACACGCCAGAGCAGGATGTTGAACGGCATCGGGACCGAGAAACGCGGGGCGTCCTCGAGGTTGTGCAGCGCCAGCGAGCGTTGCGCCTCCTGTTCCACCGCATGCTTGGCCCACAACGAAGCGCCCAGGTACAGCGAACTCATCGCTAGCCCGATCACCAGCGCCGACTGGGCGACGCGCCGCTCGCGCAGGAACCAGGCCGCCGCACACGCCAACAGCAGCCACACTGTATAGAGCGGATCGATGATGAACACGCTGGACCACATGACCGGCTTGATCGGCAGCGGCCACCACAGTTGCGTGCCGTAGACGGTGAAGGCGTCCAGCACCGGGTGGGTCAGCAGTGCCGCCTGCATCGCCCAGAACCATCGCACCGGCGACTGCGTCACCCGACCGCCGCGACCACGGAACCAGGTCCAGATGGCCCAGGCAACGAACGGCAGCACCAGCAACGAATGGCTAACGCTGCGGTGCCAGGTCATGCGCGCCACCGGGTCGTCGGTGAGCAGGTTGATCGGAAGCACGTCAAGGTCGGGAAGCGTGCCGAGCGCCGCACCCGCCAGCAATGCGGCGCGGCGATGCTCGGGCGGTGCGATGGCCGCGGCGACGGCGGCCCCGAGGAAGATCTGGGTCAGCGAATCCATGCCCCGATGCTAACCGCCCGGCCCGTGCGATCACGTGTGCCGTACGGGGTATCCGTCACAGCGTGCGCAAGACGACGACGGTCTTCGTCAGAGCCATTCCATCCGGTACCAGGCCCAAGCGGCCTGGCCCGGTTCGAGCACGCGCGGCGCCAGGTTGAATGCATCCGGCGGGCCGGTCTGCGGCTCGACACAGGTGGCATGCGCCAGCTCGTCGAAGACGACCCAGTGCGTGCAGTCGGACGTGAGTCGTAGGGATTGCCCGGCGCGGTGCAACGTCACCGGTGCGTCGTTGATGAAGCAGTCGTCCCACGGGCCCGGCGGAACTTCGGACGGAGACAGGATCGTCATACCCTCCGCATCGCGGGGATACATGCGTTGCGGCGAGAACTCCAGCCGTTCCGGCTTGCGGAACCAAGGATGCCAGCCAAAGCTCACCGGCATTGCGCGTTCGTCGGCGCTCACCGACAACTCCAACCGCAGTTCACGTTCGTCCAGCAGCAACCGCTGCCTGCACGTGCCGCCGAATGGCCAGCGCTCGTCTTCGGGCAGCGACAGCGAGAGTTCCAGTTGCTGCGACGATCGTGCATCGACCTGCCAGGGCAGTACGAACGCCACGCCGTGGATCGCGTGCTCGCCAAGGTTGATCGGCAACTGATGCATGCGCCCGTCGAATTCGAAACCGCCGCGGCGGATGCGCCCGGCCCACGGCGCCATCGGATAGCTGCCCCAGGCGATCGCGCTGCCGCCCGCTTCGTCGTGACCGACCAGTTGCTTGATGCCGTCGAAGCGGATCTGCGCGATGCGCCCGCCCGCCTCCGGTGCGACCTCCACCGACAGCTGGCCGCAATGGAGCTGGATCAGCTCGCCAGGCGCGAGCGGTCCCGTCGCATCGCGCATGAGCGACGCCGCTGCATCACTCGCCATAGGGTCGCAGCGTGCGGATGCGGCCGTCCGCGTCGTGCTGCAACGGCGCGACCTTGATCGAGCGCAGGTGCGTGACGCCGCCCGACAGGATGGAGTCGTGATAGAAGAGGTACCACTGGCCGTCGAACTCGCAGATCGAATGGTGCGTCGTCCAGCCCACCACCGGCTCGAGGATGCGTCCCTGGTAGGTGAACGGACCGTAGGGGCTGTCGCCCACCGCGTAGCACAGGTAATGCGTGTTGCCGGTGGAATACGAGAAGTAGTAGCGTCCTTCGTACTTGTGCAACCAAGCGGCCTCGAAGAAGCGGCGGTCGTGATCGCCCGCGAGCAGCGGCTGGCCGGCTTCGTCCAGGATCACCACCTCGCGTGGTGCCTGAGCGAACTGCTTCATGTCTGCGGTGAGGCGCGCGATCTTAGGGCCCAGTGCCGGCTCGTCGTCGGCCGGTTCCTCGTTGCCCGCGTCGAAGGCGTTGTCCCGGTACTTCTGCAGCTGCCCGCCCCAGAGTCCGCCGAAGTACATGTAGTACGCGCCATCGTCGTCGGCGAACACCGCCGGGTCGATCGAATAACTGCCGGCGATGGCTTCCGGCTCCGCGACGAACGGACCTTCGGGCCGGTCGCCCACCGCGACGCCGATCTGGAAGATGCCGTCGGCCCGCTTCGCCGGGAAGTACAAGTAGTACTTGCCGTCCTTCGTCGCCGCGTCGGGCGCCCACATCTGCCGCTGCGCCCACGGCACGTCCTTCACGTGCAGCGCGACGCCGCAGTCGACGACCTCGCCTCGCGGCGAATCCATGCGCAGGACGTGGTAGTCCTCCATGCCGAAATGCGAGCCGTCGTCGTCGAACGGAATGCCCGCGTCGATGTCGTGCGACGGATAGATGTAGAGCTTGCCCTCGAACACGTGCGCCGACGGATCGGCCGTGTAGATGTGGGTAACCAGCGGCTGCGAGATGGCCTTGGCGGCCAGCGCCTGCAGCTCGGCGTTATCGATGTCGGACATGGCAGTTGCCTCGTGGGGACTCGTCGACTCAGGTCACGGCGCCGGCATGCGAGCGGCGCAGGCTCAGCTCCTGCTCGATGCGCGATTCCATCGCCTTGTTGATCTCGTACAGGAACAGCAGGACCACGCACAGCAGGAACGGCAGCGACGCGTACACGCTCACGGCCATGCGGATGCCGTCCACGGTTTGCGGCGCCTGCATCGCGGCGTCGGCGTTGTAGCCGTAGTAGGCCAGGATGCCCGCGACGAGCGCGCCGCCGAAACTCAGGCCGATCTTCAGGCCGCACAGCATCGCCGAGAAGATGATGGCGGTGGCACGGCGGTGGTTCTTCCATTCGGAGTAGTCGGCGACGTCAGCGATCATCGCCCACAGCAGCGGAATGGTGATGCCGTAGAAGAAGCCGTGCAGGATCTGCGAGACGAACACCACCCACGTGGCCTGCGGCGGAAACACGAAGAAAGCCAGCATGAACAGCGTGGACACGAACAGTGCGCCGCCGAACACGTCACGCTTGCCGAAGCGGTCGGCCAGGCGCTTGGAGAAGCCGATGCCGAGGATCATGAAGATGATGCCGCCGGCATTGAACAGGCTCAGCGCCGAGGTGGGCGCGTCCTTCGGCCACTGGAATTCGGTCAGCCCGATGCCGGTGAGCACGGAGTTGAGTCCGGCGATGAAGCCGTTTTTGAAGCCGACGTCATCGAGAAACTTCGCCAGGTGCGGTTCGCTGAGGTAGTACTTGAAGTAGTACACGTACATGCCGCCCTTCAGCGCGAGCGTCATGAACACCAGCACGGTGAGCAGCAGCATCACCACCCACGGACGGTTCTTCGCCAGGTCGGAGAGGTCCTGGCCGATGCTCGACTTCTGCTCCGGCGCCGGGACGATGCGCTCCTTCGTGGTGAAGAAGGTGATCAGGAAGAACACGGTGCCGACGATGGCGAACAGCATCATCGTGTTGTGGAAGCCGCGTACTTTGTCGCCGTCGCCGAGGATCAGCACCAGCGGCAGCAGCAGCGCCTGGATGATGAACTGCGCCACCATCACCGCGACGAAGCGGTACGCCGACAGGCTGTTGCGCTGGGCCATGCTGCCGGTGAGCACGCCGCTCAGCGCCGAATACGGCAGGTTGTTGGCCGCGTACACCAGCACCAGCAGCGTGTAGGTCGCGAACGCATAGGCGACCTTGGCCTTCGGCCCCAGGTCGGGCGTGCTGAAGGCCAGCAGCGAGAACACGCCGAACGGGATCGCCGTCCACAGGATCCATGGCCGGAACTTGCCCCAGCGCGTAACCGTGCGGTCGGCGGCAATGCCGATGATCGGCGTGAACACGAACGCACCCAGCAGGCCGACGATGAAGATGATCGTTGCGGCGGTGCCCGGCGGGATCCGGTACACGTCGGTATAGAAGAACGCCAGGAACGTGACCAGCGTCTGGAAGATCAGGTTGGCCGCCAGGTCGCCCAGGCTGTAGCCCACCTTTTCCCGCACGGAGAGGATTTCGGAAGTGCTGTTCATGTTCACCGGTGATGAGGGGTTCTGCATCCGGAGCGCTGGCGCTTCCGGATGCGGTGCGGCCCGCCCGGTGCTGTCGCACCGGAACGGGCCGCAGGTTACCGCTGTTGGATCACGACGTGCGCCGGATCAGGACGGCATCGATCAGAACGTGCCGCGCACGCCAAGCGTGTACGTGGTGCCCGGGTCGTACCAGTCGTTCACCGCATTCTCGAACGCAAAGAACGAGCGACGCTCCTCGCCAGTGATGTTGGTGACGTTGAAGAAGATCTGCGGCTTGGACTTCACGTTGACCAGTGTGTAGCTGGTCGACAGGTCCAGCTGGCCGCGATCCTCGCCGTACAGCTGGGCGAACGGGATGCCCTGCTGGTTGGCGCCGCTGGCGGCCGCGCCTTCCTGCCAGTTGTACGACAGGCGCGCGGCGGCGACGTCGTTCTCCCAGTAGACGGTGGCGTTCCACAGCGACGGAGACAGACCGTAGACGTTGGATTCCAGCGCCTTCGCATCCTTGCCGATGGCGGAGATGTCGATCTTCGAGTAGTTGGCCATGAAGCCCAGGCCGTCCAGCACGAAGCTCAGCGGCTGCACCCAGATCGCTTCCCAGCCGCGGATCTCCAGTTCGGCGTCGGCGTTGACCTGCTGCTGCACGTTGACGGTCGCCACGTTCGGGCCACCGCGCGAGTTGATGGCGACCTGCTGCGAGTCGGTCAGGGTGTCGAACGGAATGCCGAGTTCGGTGAACGGACGGGTGGTCACGCCCTGGTACGTGTAGCCCTCGATGCGCTTGTTGAACAGGGTCAGGCCCACGAAGCCCTCGCCGCCGGTATACCACTCGCCGCCGATGTCGAAGTTGGTCGAGGTGTACGGAGTGAGGTCCGGGTTGCCCTGGCTGGCCACCTGGGCGGAGATGTCGCTGAAGGTGGTGGCCGGCAACATCGAGCTCGGATTGGGACGCGTCATGGTGCGCGAGGCCGAAGTGCGCAGCACGACGTCCTCGGCCACGTCCCAGGCCGCGCTGAACGACGGCAGCCATTCGTTGTAATCGCTGCTCAGCGTCCGCCACTGGCGCACGCCGGCGATGGTGACCGGGCCGCTGATGTCCTGGTCCGTCTGCGCGTAACGCACGCCCATGTTGAAGCGCAGGTTGCGGTTCCAGATCTCCGACTCGCCGTTGACCATGATGAAGGCCGCGGTGTTGGCCTCGTCGAAGCCGCCGGTCGATGCGCTGGTGTTGGCGTTGTTGGCCTCGGGTGCGTTGTCGCGGTAGAAGGCGTAGTTCGTGTCGGCCATGAACCGGTCGAAATCGACCGTCACGAAGCCGAGCGGACCTGGCTTGATGTAACCGGCCAGGGCCGAATCGGGCACCTGCGCCTGCGCATACGGCTGCCAGCTGGTGCCGGTGTCGCCGAAGCCGACGATGGTGCGGTAGTTCTCGTCGTAGGCAATGCCGAAGCTGACGTTGTTGCGGTCGTCGCCGAGTCGCAGGCTGGCATTGAGACCCTTCGTCTCGGTCACGCGCTTCTCGTTCTGCGCCCAGATGCGGCCGCCCGTCCAGGTCCAGCCCGCGTTCGGGTCGTTCAGGTCGATGTCGGTGGTCCAGGCCGGCAGGTCGCCGCCATTCGTGTACTGGATGGTGGTGAACGGCGAGTTGAAGCCGATGGTCGGCGAGTCGCGACGCATCCAGCTGCGGCTGTAACTGCCGGCGAAATCGAGCTTGACGTCGTCGGCGAAGTAGAACGTGCCGCCCGGCGTGACCTGCCAGTACTGCACTTCCTCGTTGTACGGACGCGCTTCCAGGAAGTACTGCGCATTGGTGAACGTGGCACTGGTCACCACGTTGTTGGCGTCCAGCTGCATGTCGATCGGGATCATGCCGCCGTTGCGGCCGATCAGGTTCACGTCGATGCGGTCGTTGCTGCGCTCGGCCTTCGTGTACAGGACATCCATGTACAGGTCGGTGTTCTCGTTCGGACGCCATTGCACCGACCCGAGGAAGGCGTCGCGATCACGGTCGCCCGACATGTGCACCGGACGGCCCAGACGCGGAATCAGCGCTTCGCCGATCTGTGCGGCCGTCAGGCCGGGATTGAGCTGCTGCAGCAGCGCGGCGTCGATCTGCTGCCCGGGAGTCAGGCCCGCGGCGATCGTCGAAGCGTTGTTCGGCACCGTGTCGGGGATGCGCCAACCGTTACCGCCGGTCAGGTTGCATGGCTGGCCCAGCGCGGGGAACGCAGTGCCGTTCGAAGCGCCGTTGCCACATTGCGCATTGGTCAGGTTCGGATTCGTCCAGCCGATCGTCTCGTAGCCTTCGACGCCCAGCTTGCCGCGTGCCGACGTCACGCCGGCGAGAACGCCGAACGTCTTGTCTTCATTGAGCCAGCTGCCGATCAACGTGCCGCGCGGGCTCGCTTCTTCGGCGATGTCGTTGTAGTCGGCCTGCAGGACGTAGGTGACCTGCGACTCGGGATTGTCGAACGGACGCACGTTGCGCATGTCGACCACGCCGGACGCGCCGCCCTCGGGCAGATTCGCGGTCGGCGACTTGTAGACCTGCAACTGGGTGAAGAACTCGGTCGGGAACAGGTTCAGGTCGACTTCGCGGTTCGCGTTCTGCGCGTCCAGACCGATGGAGGCCGTGGCCACGGACTGGCCGTTGATGGTGGTCTTGGTGAAGCTGCTGGGAAGGCCGCGGATGGCGACGTTGAGGCCTTCGTTGTTGACGTCGCGATTGAGCTGGATGCCCGGGATGCGGGCCAGCGACTCGGCGATGTTGACGTCCGGGAACTTGCCGATGTCCTCGGCGAAGATCGCGTCGACGAAACCGGTGGACTCGCGCTTGGCCAGCGTCGAGTACTCCAGGCTCTGGCGGAAACCGGTGGCAACCACGCGGTCGAGTTCGGTGACCGTCTGTTCGGTCGACTGTGCCGGTGCCTGGTCCTGCTGCGCGGTGGCGGCGGCCGGAGCCGCGGTCTGGTCGGCCGCCTGCGCGAATGCGGCACTGCTTGCCAGGCTGAAGATCGCCAGGCTCAACGCACGAGACAACGCGGTTCTTGCGATGCTGCTCTGCACCATACTCCCCTCCCGTTTCTGGTGGCTAAGACGGCCTGCGTTTGTCCCACGCAGTGCACGCCGGTGACTGGTTTGTGGTTAGGACAACGGTGGAACGCTCAACGAAGTGGGCGCGAAGGTAGCGCTACCAAATTGGTGGTGCAAGTCCCTTCGATCACGGTCGGTCGCGATGCACATTCCATGCTGCAGTGCAGCGTTGCGCGTTCAGCTCAAAACACGTTGCTGCGCCTTACGTGACGGGCGTCCGGGCTGTTCCGTAGCTTCGTGCGTTTGGGCTGTGCTAATGATAGCGGTATCACCGCGCCAGGCATTCGATGGCGCACTGCAGCACGACAATGCGACGGGCACGCGCACCACGTCCCGCAGCCCGACCAACATCAACGCAATCGCCAGCGCAGGATGCGGCGGGCACAAGGGGAACCCTTCGCGCATGAGCGAGTCGACCAACCACGCCGGAAACGCCGACGCCATCGCCAACGCAACGAGTGCGAAAGCGGGCATGTATCGCTGGCGCGTCTGCGCGATGCTGCTGGCCGCGACCACCATCAACTACGTCGACCGCCAGGTCCTGGGCGTGCTCGCGCCGTTCCTGCAGAACGAGATCGGCTGGAACGAGATCGAGTACGGCTACATCGTCACGGCGTTCCAGGCGGCCTATGCGATCGGCCTGCTGTGCGCGGGCGCGGTGATCGACCGTTTCGGCACGCGCATCGGCTACGCCATCGCGATCAGCGTGTGGAGCGTGGCGGCGATGGCGCACTCGCTGGCCGGTAGCGTCGTCGGCTTCGCACTCGCGCGGTTTGCGTTGGGGCTTGGCGAGGCCGGCAACTTTCCGGCTGCGATCAAGACGGTCGCCGAGTGGTTCCCGCGCCGCGAGCGCGCGCTGGCCGTGGGCATCTTCAATGCAGGCTCCAACATCGGCGCGATCATGGCTCCGCTGCTGGTGCCGATCATCGCCGCGACCTGGGGCTGGCGGGCCGCGTTCCTGTTCACCGGCGCGCTCAGTGCCGCATGGCTGGCCGGCTGGCTGCTGACCTACCGCCCACCGGAGCAGCAGCCCAAGCTCTCGGCCGCCGAGCTGGCGCATATCCGCAGCGATCCGCCGGAAGCGACGGTGAAGATCCCGTGGCTGCAGTTGCTGCGCCATCGACAGGCATGGGCTTTCGTCGCGGCCAAGTTCATCACCGACCCGGTGTGGTGGCTGTTCCTGTTCTGGCTGGGCAAGTTCCTCGCGTCCGAATACAAGCTGTCGCTGAGCACCATCGGCCTGCCGATGATCGTGGTGTACCTGATGGCGGACGTGGGCAGCGTCGCTGGCGGCTGGCTTGCCGGACGCTTCATCAAGCTGGGATGGGACGTCAACCGCGCGCGCAAGGGCGCGATGCTGACGTGCGCACTGTGCGTGGCGCCGATCGTGCTGGTCACGCAGGTCGACAACCTGTGGGTCGCGGTCGCGCTGATCGGCCTGGCGATGGCCGGACACCAGGGCTGGTCGGCCAACGTGTTCACCCTGCCCTCCGACATGTTCCCGCGGCAGGCCGTCGCGTCGGTCGTGGGCATCGGCGGGTTCGCTGGCGCGGTGGGCGGCATGCTGATGTCGATGTTCACCGGCGCACAGCTCGAATCCACCGGCAGCTACGCACGCATCTTCCTGATCGCCGGCGCGGCGTACCTGATCGCGCTGCTCGTCGTGCACCTGCTGGTACCGAAGCTGCAGCCCGCGCGACTGGAAGCGAAGGCAACCTCGGCATGACAACCATCGTGCCTTTCGTAGGAGCCAGGTCGCTGGCGACAGCATTTCCGAAAGATCAGGTCGCCAGCAAGCTCGCTCCTACGGGGTGGGGACACCATCGGCGCAGTGACAGAACCAACTTGCTGGAGTGGGCAGCATGAAGAGACATCCAGGCATCTTCCGTAGGAGCCAGCTTGCTGGCGACAGAGTTCGCGGCGAGGTGGGTCGCGAGCAAGCTCGCTCCTACATCGTGGGCGCCCTGTTCGCGGCGCTGACGCTGTCGCCCTTCGTCCTGCACGCGCAGGACGCGCCGCTCGCGGCGGGCCAACCCAAGTTCCTGGGCGGTGTATACAGCCCGACGCAGATCCGCAACTTCAGCTCCTACTGGAACAAGGTCACGCCGGAGAACTCGGGCAAGTGGGGCGAAGTCGAGGCGGTGCGTGACCGCATGGACTTCAGCGCGCTCGACGCTGCGTACAAGTTTGCGCGACAGCACGGCTACCCGTTCCACATGCACGTGATGGTGTGGGGCAACCAGCAACCGGAATGGATGGAGAAGCTTCCGCCGGCCGAGCAGCGCGAGGAGATCGAGGAGTGGTTCGCCGCGGTGGCCAAACGCTATCCGGACGCCGACTTCGTCGAGGTGGTCAACGAGCCGCTCAACGATCCGCCAAGCAAGGACGACGAAGGCGGTGGCAACTACGTCAATGCACTGGGCGGCAGCGGCGGCAGCGGCTGGGACTGGATCGTCGAGTCGTACCGCATGGCACGCCGGTACTTCCCGGATTCCAAGCTGCTGATCAACGACTACAACATCACCAACAAGCCGGACGCGACCAGACGCTACCGCGAAATCATCGACCTGCTGCGCAAGGAGAACCTGGTCGACGGCATCGGCGTGCAGGCGCATGCGTTCGAGACCAAGCCCGGCGTGCCCATGTCGGTGCACAAGGCCAACCTGGACGTGCTGGCCGAAACCGGACTGCCGATCTACGTGACCGAACTCGACATCGACGGTGCCACGGACGTGCAGCAGCTGAGGGACTACCAGCGCATCTTCCCGGTGTTCTGGGAACATCCGGCGGTGCGCGGCATCACGATGTGGGGTTATCGCCCCGGCCTCTGGCGCGAGAAGGAAGGCGCCATGCTGGTGCGCGCCGACGGCAGCGAACGGCCCGCACTGACATGGCTGCGCCAGTACGTGCGCGGCGAGGTGAAGGCGCCGGCGGTTCCGGAGACGCCGCCGGTCATCGGCCGCATCGAGCGTTTCGGCCCCGCCTTCGATGCCGTCGTGCCCAAGGGTGCGGTGGTCGAGCAACTGGCCGAAGGCTTCACCTGGGCCGAAGGTCCGGCGTGGATTGCCGACGGCAAGTATCTGCTGTTCACCGACGTACCGGGCAACACCATGTATCGCTGGTCGACGGAGGAAGGCCTGGGCATCTTCGAGAAGCCGTCGGGTTACGCGGGCAAGCCGGATCCGGCGATGCGCGAGGCCGGCGCCAACGGTCTGCTGCCTACGGGCGACGGCAAGCTGCTGTTCGCCGACTCGGGCAACCGCGCGGTGGTCCGCATGGACCTGAAAACCCGCGAGCGCACCACCCTCGCCTCGCGTTACGACGGCAAACGCCTCAACAGTCCAAACGATCTGGTCGAACGCAAGGACGGCAGCGTCTACTTCACCGATCCGCCGTATGGGCTCGCCGGTATCAACGAGTCGCCGCGCAAGGAGCAGAAGTTCAACGGCGTCTATCGCATCGCGCGCGACGGCTCCGTACAACTGGTCGACGACCGCCTCAGCATGCCCAACGGCATCGCGCTGTCGCCGGACCAGAACACGCTGTACGTCTCCAACACCGATGCGAAGCAGCCGGCGTGGATGGCGTACTCGCTCGATGCCTCCGGCAAGGTCGCCTCGCGTCGCGAATTCGCCAATGCCACGGACCTGGTCGGGCCGAAGGCGCCCGGCCTGCCCGATGGCATGTGCGTGACGGCGGATGGGCATCTGTTCGCCAGCGCCCCCGGCGGCGTGTTGCTGTTCGCGCCCGATGGAAAGCGGCTGGGGCTTATCGCGACGGGCAAGGCGATCTCGAACTGCGCACTGGGCGACGACGGCCGCACGCTGTATCTGACCTCCGTCGACATGCTCGCCCGCGTGCGTCTGGCCGAGGCTGCGAACGAAGGGTCGAAGCCTTGAATACGCAACGCCGGCATCGACTGGGCGCGACGTTGCACGCCGCCGCGACCAGTGCGTTTGCGCTGGTCGTGCTGCTGGCCAGCGCCCCGCTGCATGCCGCCACGGACTGCGGCCAACCGGCCGCGGTCTGCGAGCAGGCCGTCCCCGGTGCGCTCGCGCTGATCGACGCGGGCCGCCCGATCGAAGTGCTGGCCGATTCGCGTGACCATCCCGGGGTGTTGCGCGCCGCGCGCGACCTGCAGTCGGACCTGTCCGCCGTTTCCGGCACGCACGCCGCGTATTCGACCGGCAAGCCGTCCTCGCGCACCGCGATCATCGTCGGCACGCTGGGACGCAGCCCGCGTATCGATCGCATCGTGCGCGGGCACGGCATCGACACGCGTGACGTCGCGGGCCGCTGGGAAGGCCATCTGATCCAGGTGGTCGAGCGGCCCGAGCCAGGGCTCGACCGCGCCCTGCTCATCGTGGGCGCCGACCGGCGCGGCACGACCTTCGGCATCTACGAACTCTCGCGGCGGCTCGGCGTTTCGCCATGGACGTGGTGGGCCGACGTGCCGGTGCCCAGGCGCACCTCGATGCACGTGGCGCCCGGCCGCTTCGCCGACGCGCCATCCGTGCGCTACCGCGGCATCTTCATCAACGACGAAGACCCCGCGCTCGGCGGCTGGATCCGCGCCACGTACGGCACTCCGAACCACCAGTTCTACGAACGCGTGTTCCAGCTGATCCTGCGCCTGAAGGGCAACTACCTGTGGCCGGCGATGTGGGGACGCGCGTTCGCCGACGACGATCCGCGCAATCCCGAACTGGCCGACGAATACGGCATCGTCATCGGCACCAGCCACCACGAGCCGATGATGCGCGCGCACGTGGAGTGGGAACGCCACGGCCAGGGACCGTGGGATTACACGCGCAACGCGCCTGCGCTGCGGCAGTTCTGGCGCGAAGGCATCGAGCGCATGGGCGAGCACGAGAGCCTGGTCACCATCGGTATGCGCGGCGACGGCGACGAGCCGATGACGCAGGACACGGCCATCGAACTGCTGGAAGGCATCGTCTCCGACCAGCGCGACATCATCGCCGGCGTGACCGGCAAGCCGGCCGAACGCACGCCCCAGGTGTGGGCGCTGTACAAGGAAGTGCAGGACTACTTCGACGACGGCATGAAGGTCCCCGACGACGTGATGCTGCTGTTCGCCGACGACAACTGGGGCAACATCCGCCGCCTGCCCCGCCCCGGTGACCGGCGTGCCGGTGGTTACGGGGTCTACTACCACTTCGATTACGTCGGCGGCCCGCGCAACTACAAGTGGCTCAACACGGTGCAGATCGAACGCACCTGGGAGCAAATGCAAAGCGCGTACGCGCATGGCGTGGACCGGTTGTGGATCGTCAACGTCGGCGACATCAAGCCGATGGAATTTCCGATCTCGTTCTTCCTGGACCATGCATGGAAGCCGGAGGAATTCACGACCGACCGCCTGGCGGCGTACCCGGCACGGTGGGCGGCCCAGCAGTTCGGCGATGCGCACGCGCAGGAAATCGGCGAGCTGCTGACGCGCTATACGCAGTACAACGCGCGCCGCAAACCAGAGCTGATCGACGCACGCACCTACAGCCTGGACAACTTTGGCGAGGCCGCGCGCGTGGAAACGGAGTGGAACGACCTCGTCGAGCGGACGGAAGCCGTCAAGCGTGACCTGCCGCAGCAGATGCACGATGCCTACTTCCAGCTGGTCGAGTACCCGGTGCTCGCCAGTGCCAACCTGAACTCGATGTACATCGCGCAGGCACGCAACCATCGCGATGCCGCCGCGAAGCTCGCATCGGCAAACCACTGGGCCGACGAAGTGCAGCGCCGCTTCGATCGCGACGCCGAACTGCAGCGCATCTACGAACAGGACGTCGCCGGCGGCAAGTGGCCACACATGATGTCGCAGGTGCGCATCGGCTACACCGGCTGGCAGCAGCCGGAGAGAAACGTGCTACCAGCCACCACGCGGGTCGCGGCTTCCGGCGGCAGGACGGCTCCTGCAAGCGCCAGCGCGGACGCTTCCACCGCGCCCCCCTGCGATCCGCCTGTCGGCGCGACCGGCTTCATCGAATGCAACGGCATCGTCGCCATCGAAGCCGCACACTACGTGCGCCAGCAGGCGCCCGACGGCCTGCAATGGACCACGATCCCGAACCTGGGCCGTACGCTGTCCGGCGTGGTCGCACTCCCCGCCGACGCGCCGGCCGCAACGCCGGACCAGGAAGGGGCGTGGCTGGAGTACCCGGTGTGGTTCGAGGAAGACGGCGAAGTCGAGGTACGCGTCATCGTCTCGCCCAGCCTGGACGTGCGTGGTGGCGATGGCCTGCGCTTCGGCGTGTCGGTTGGCGATGCCGCGCCACAGGTGGTCAGGATCGGACTGGACCCGACCCCGGGCCATCCGGATTTCCGCCCCTGGGAAGAGGCCGTACGCAACAGCGTGCATGTCGCCGGCTCGCGTCATCGCGTGAAGGCAGGAGCACAGACGCTGAAGCTCTGGCGCATCGACCCCGGCGTGGTGTTCCAGCGCATCGAGATCGCACGCGACGGGCTACCGCGGAGTTATCTGGGACCGCCGGAGAGTGTGCGGAAGTGAGGCGTGACCACCGCACAGCCATTGGCCGTCATCCCCGCGAAGGCCGGGATCCAGCGACTTTGCCCACAGCGCACGGCCCAAGAGAGACATCAAGACACGGATTCCCGCTTTCGCGGGAATGACGATTGAAACATCCAGCCTCGAGCCCCACCGATGAACGCAAAACCCCTCGCCCTGCACGAAGACCGCCTCTTTCCGCCCGACGCGCCTACGCGCGCGATCGCACGGCGGTTGTACACGCAGGTCGCGCACCTGCCCATCGTCAGCCCGCATGGCCACACCGATCCGGCCTGGTTCGCGGGCAACGAGGCCTTCGCCAACGCGACGGAACTGCTGCTGGTGCCGGACCACTATGTGTTCCGCATGCTCTACAGCCAGGGCGTGCCGCTCGATGCCATCGGCATTCCGCACGCGGACGGTTCGCGAGCCGGCGTCGATCCACGCGAGGCCTGGCGTGTGTTCGCGCAGAACTTCCATCTGTTTCGCGGCACGCCGTCGTCGATGTGGCTCAACCATGTCTTCCATGACGTGTTCGGCCTACGTGTGCGCCTGGATGCGGGCACGTCGGATCATTACTACGACACGATCACCGCCGCGCTGCAGACGCCGGACTTCCGCCCGCGTGCGCTGTTCGAGCGTTTCAACATCGAGGTGATCGCCACCACCGAGTCGCCGCTGGATCCGCTACAGCATCACGCGGCGATCCGCGACAGCGGCTGGAATGGGCGCGTGATCACCGCCTATCGTCCCGATGCGGTGGTCGACCCCGAGCACGAGCAGTTCCCGGGCGCGCTGGAGCAATTCGGCGAGATCACCGGCGAAAACGTGTACACCTGGGACGGCTACCTGCGCGCACACCGCCAGCGTCGCGAGTTCTTCAAGTCGAGGGGCGCCACGTCCACCGACCACGGCCACCCGACGTCGGCGACCGCCGATCTGTCCCCGACGGAGGCAAGCGCCCTGTTCGACCGCGTCGTCCGCGGCAACGTGTCGCCGCAGGACGCCGAACTGTTCCGCGCGCAGATCCTGACCGAGATGGCCGCGATGAGCCTGGACGACGGCCTGGTGATGCAGATCCATCCGGGTTGCTTTCGCAACCACAACCATGGGCTGTTCCAGCGTTACGGACGCGACAAGGGCGCCGATATCCCGCTGCGCACCGAGTACGTGCATGCGCTCAAGCCGCTGCTCGACCGCTTCGGCAACGAGCCGGACTTCACGCTGATACTGTTCACACTGGACGAGAGCACCTACTCGCGCGAGCTGGCGCCGCTGGCCGGCCACTACCCGTCGCTGTTCCTCGGCCCGGCGTGGTGGTTCCACGACGCGCCTGAAGGCATGTGGCGCTTCCGCGAGCAGACGCTGGCCAGCGCCGGCTTCTACAACACCATCGGCTTCAACGACGACACGCGCGCGTTCCTCTCGATCCCTGCGCGGCACGACGTCGCGCGCCGCATCGACTGCGCGGTTCTGGCCAAGCTGGTCGCCGAACACCGGATGGACGAGGACGAAGCGATGGAGGTCGCCACGGACCTTGCGTACCGGTTGCCGAAGCAGGCGTATCGGTTGTGAGTCGATGAGTAGCGGGTGCGCGCCGGTCTATTGCTGTCATTCCCGCGTAGGCGGGAATCCAACGTGACGGGCCGGCAGAGTTGGATCCCTGCCTGCGCGGGGATGACAGCAATAAGGCGAGGAACACACGTGACGCCGAAGTTCGTGAAGGGTTCGCCTGACAAGATGCGTGCGGCGCTCGCTGTTCTGTTGCTTTGCACTTCGCATGCGACCACGGCCCTCGCCGCCGACACCTCACGCGAACGCCTGCCACTCAACACCGACTGGCGCTTCCATCGCGGTGATCCGGCCGGCGTCACCGGCCTCGACTACAACGTGCGTCCGAAGGTCGAACGCAGCGCCGATGGCAAGGACGCCGATGCGCGGCCCGACGAAGCGGTAAGAGCGGATGCGCCCGCAGGTGCCGTGCTCAAGCCGTGGATACTGCCCACCGCCAATCCGCTCATCGCCGACCCCGCGAAGCGTCACACACGTCCTCCCGGTCATCCGGGCAGCGACGTGCCATTCGTGCAGGCCGGCTTCGACGACGGCACGTGGCAGCGCGTGACGCTGCCGCACGACTGGGCGGTCGCAGGCCCTTTCCTCAAGGACGGCCCGTATGGCGGCATGGGCCGGCTGCAGACGTGGGGACCGGCGTGGTACCGGCGCATGCTCGACATTCCCGCGAGCGACCGCGGGCGCTCGGTGTTCCTGGATGTTGACGGCGCCATGTCGTATTCGGCGGTGTGGCTCAACGGCAAGCTCGTCGGTGGCTGGCCGTACGGCTACAACTCCTGGCGCGTCGATCTCACGCCCTATGTCGTGCCTGGCGGGCAGAACCAGCTCGCGATCCGCTTGGACAATCCGCCCGAATCCGCGCGCTGGTATCCCGGTGCGGGCCTGTATCGCAACGTGTGGTTGGTGAAGACCGACCCGGTGCACGTGGCGCATTGGGGTACGCGCGTGAGTACGCCGCAGGTATCGAAGGAGCAGGCGACCGTCGCGCTGGACGTGACAGTCGACAACGATTCGGCCACGCCGGTCGACGTCGCGGTCACGACCGAACTGTTCGCGCTGGACGAACACGGCGCGAAGAAGGGACGTGCCGTCGCCCGCCTCGACGGCGGCCGCGCGCGCATCAGCGCGAGGGGCAGTACGAAGCTCAGCGCGTCGGCTTCCATAGCCAGCCCGCGGCTCTGGGGCCCGCCGCCGACGCAGCAGCCGAACCGCTACGTCGCCGTCACCACCGTCACGCGCGACGGCCGCGTGGTCGATCGCGTCGAGACGCCGTTCGGCATCCGTTCGCTCCGTTTCGACGCGAGCCAAGGCCTGTTCGTCAACGGCGAGCGCATCGTCATCCGGGGCGTGAACAACCACCACGACCTGGGCGCGTTGGGCGCCGCGTTTAACATCCGAGCAGCCCAACGCCAGCTGGAGATCCTGCGCGAGATGGGCGCCAACGCGGTGCGCATGGCGCACAACCCGCCGGCACCGGAGTTGCTGGAGCTTGCCGACCGCATGGGCTTCCTCGTCATCGACGAGATATTCGACTCATGGGAGCGCAGGAAGACGCCGCTGGACTTCCATCTGATCTTTCCCGACTGGCACGAGCCCGACCTGCGCGCGATGCTGCGTCGCGACCGCAACCATCCATCCATCGTTCTGTGGGGCGTGGGCAACGAGGTCGGCGAGCAGTACACCGGCGAGGAAGGCGCGGCCATCGCGCGCCGCCTGCACGCCATCGTGCGCGAGGAAGACCCCACGCGCCCGACCCTCAACGCGATGAACTGGGCCAAGCCGGACATGCCGCTGCCGGGCACACTCGACGTGATTGGGCTGAACTACCAGGGCGAAGGCATCCGCCAGGAACCGGAGTTCGAAGGCACCGACCGCATCCGCACGCCGCCGCAGTACGACGCGTTCCATGCGCGGTTCCCGGACAAGGCCATCGTCAGCACCGAGACCGCCTCCGCGCTGAGCAGCCGCGGCGTGTACCTGTTTCCGGTGACGAGTGCGACGAGCGCGCCGGTGCGCGATGGCCGTGGCGGCGATTCGACGATCCGCCAGGTCAGCGCGTACGAGCTGCACGCGGTGGACTTCGGCTCCAGCGCGGACAAGGTGTTCGCCAGCCTGGATCGCCATCCGTTCGTGGCCGGCGAGTTCGTATGGACCGGTTTCGACTATCTCGGCGAGCCGACTCCGTACTACGACTCACGCAGTTCGTACTCGGGCATCGTCGACCTGGCCGGGTTCCCGAAGGATCGCTATTACCTGTACCAGTCTCGCTGGCGTCCTGACCTGCCGATGGCGCATCTGCTGCCGCACTGGACCTGGCCCGGCCGCGAAGGCCAGGTCACGCCGGTGCACGTGTTCACCTCCGGCGACGAGGCCGAACTGTTCGTCAACGGCGTATCGCAGGGAAGAAAGAGGAAGGCGCCGTTCGAATATCGCCTGCGCTGGGACGACGTGGTGTACGCGCCGGGCGAGCTGCGTGTGCAGGCCTACCGCGACGGCAAGCCGTGGGCGAGCGCGAGCACGCGTACCGCCGGCGATGCAGCGAAGCTGGAACTGGTCGCGGACCGGCGCGAAATCCACGGCGACGGACAGGATCTGTCGTTCGTCACCGTACGCGTGCTCGATGCAAAGGGACAACGCGTGCCCACGGCGGACCACCTCGTCCGCTTCAGCGTCGAAGGTCCCGCGCAGATCGTCGCCACCGACAACGGCGACCCGACCGACATGCAGGCATTTCCGTCGCACGAACGCGCGGCGTTCAGCGGAATGGCGCTGGCGATCGTGCGCGGCGTGCCCGGCCGCACGGGCAAGGTCATCCTGCGCGCGCAGGCCGACGGGCTGCCGGCGGCCACCATCGAACTGAAAACCGTTGCGGACCCGACCGCACGATGAGGAGAAGCGCCCCATGATCCGAATGATTCCGCTCCTGCTGGCGACACTCGCACTGCCGGCGCATGCGACGCAGGACCCGCCCCGCGCGGCCACGAAGGACGCTCGTGCCGCGCATGCCACGCTGAAAGACGCCTACGCCGATGCATTCCTGCTCGGCACGGCCGTCAACGACGACATCGTGGCCGGGCGCGACGCGAAGTCGCAGGCCCTGGTGCCCCTGCATTTCAACGCGATCACCGCCGAGAACGTGATGAAGGCCGAGGTGATCAATCCGAAACCCGGCGTGTACGACTTCGCGGCCGCGGATGCCTTCGTCGAGTTCGGCCAGCGCCACCGCATGTTCATCGTTGGCCACACGCTGGTCTGGCACAACCAGACGCCCGACTGGTTCTTCACGAAGCCGGACGGCACACCGGTTGGCCGCGAGGCGCTGATCGAGCGCATGCGCGCCTACATCGAACAGGTCGCCGGCCGTTACAAGGGCCGCGTGCAGGCCTGGGACGTGGTCAACGAGGTGATGGGCGAGGATGGCCAATACCGCGACACCAAATGGGTGACCGGCATCGGCAGCGGCGACGAACTGGTGCGGCTGGCCTTCACCTTCGCCCAGCGCTACGCGCCCGACGCGGAGCTGTACTACAACGACTTCAACGCGTGGCGACCGGAGAAGCGCGACGGCATCGTGCGCATGGTGAAGATGCTGCAGGCGGCGGGTGTGCGCATCGACGGCATCGGCATCCAGGGACACTGGGGCCTCAACTACCCTTCCACGGCGGACATCGAGGCCGCCATCGACGCCTATGCCGCGCTCGGGCTGAAGGTGATGATCACCGAGCTGGACGTGGACGTGCTGCCACTGACCAGGGAAGGCCAGATCATCGGCACCGGCATGGCGCATCCGCAGTTCCAGCTGCCCGAGTTCAAGCGTTTCCTCGACCCCTACCGCGCCGGTCTGCCGGCAGACGTGCAGCGCCAGCTGACCGAACGCTATGCGGAGCTGTTCCGCATCTTCCACCGCAAGCGTGACGTGATCACGCGGGTGAGTGTGTGGGGCATCCACGACGGAATGTCATGGAAGAACGACTATCCGATCCCGCATCGCATCAACTATCCGCTGCTGTTCGATCGCGAACGTAACCCGAAGCCCGCGCTGGACGCAGTGCTCAAGGTGCCGCAGTCGGCAGACCGCTGACAGCCACGAGTTCAAAGCGTCGACGCTCCTGCTTTTGCTGGTTTGCTCCCTCCCCTGCGTGCAGGGGAGGGTTGGGGAGGGGTTCGAGCCGCACCGCGGCGAGCTCGGCGCTGACGCGCCTCACAACCCCCTCCCAACCTCCCCCTGCAAGCAGGGGGAGGAGCTCAAAGCGTCGACGCCTGCCCCATCGACTGAGCGCGATGGCAGGCGTCTGGCTGGCTCAGCGCGCGTCCTGAAGGGCGCGCGACACAGCGTCCGGCGTGCCGTCGCCCAACGCCGCGTAGGCGTTCTGTAGCGCCTGGACAAAGCGTGCATCGCCCGAGATCGGCGCGAATACCGTGTCCAGTGCAAGGAACGCCGCGACATCGGCCTGCGCATCGCCGGTGCACGCGCGGCCGATGCTGCTCAGCGACGCGTCGAGCGGGTCGACCAGCGCCACGCCATTGCGCGCCTGGCGACGCACGAACTGCAGCCAGCCCGCGACGGGCAGGCACAGCAGATCGATGGAGCGTTCCGCCGTGAGCGCATCGGAGATCGTGCCCAGCAACCGCACGGGAATCTTCTGCGAGCCATCCCACGCGATCTGCGCCAGCCGATGCTGGATGGCGGGATTGCGGAAGCGCTCGAGGATGGCGCTCACGTAAGCCTGCGCATCGAATCCGCGCGGCGCGATCACGTTGGGCACGATGGCTTCGCGCATCAATCGCTCGACGAACTGCGCGAGCACCGGCGTAGCCATGGCCTGCGTGACGGTTTCGATTTCCAGCAGCGAGCCCAGGTATGCCAGCGCCGAGTGCGGCGCGTTCAGCAGGCGCAGCTTGGCGCGGTCATAACCGGCGATCTCGTCGCTGATGGTCACGCCCACGCGCTCGAAGGCCGGGCGCCCGTTGCAGAACGCGTCCTCGATCACCCATTGCGTGTAGCGCTCGCGTTGCACGGGCCAGGCATCGTGGACGCCCAGTCGCGCATCCACGCGCTCGCGCAGCGCGTCGTCGGTGGCGGGCGTGATGCTGTCGACCATCGAGCGCGGGAACGTCACGTTGCCGGCGATCCACAGCGCCAGCTCCTCGTCCAGCTTCTCCGCGAACTGCAGCACCGCGCGGCGCAGCTTCCCGCCGTTGTCGGCCAGGTTGTCGCAGCTGAGCACGGTGTACGGCGCAAGATCCTCCTCACGGCGGCGACGCAGGCCTTCGACGAGGTAGCCGATGGCGCTGACGGGCGTCTGCGACGAGGCGAGATCGTGGACGATGTCGGGATGCGCCAGGTCGAGGTTTTCGCCTATGAGGCAATAGCCCTTCTCGGTGATGGTCAGCATGACGATACGGACGTGCGGATCGGCCAGGCGCTGCAGCACTTGCTCGCCCTGCTCGCGCGCGGCCAGCACTTCGCGGATTGAGCCGATCACCCGCAGCTGCGGCGTTACGCCGAGCAGTGCCAGCGTGTACAGGCCGTCCTGAGGCTGCAGCGCATCGCGCACGTCGCGGCTGTTCAGCGACACGCCACTGATCGCCCAGCGCGGCTCTGCAGCCAGGAGATCGTCGATATAGACGGCCTGATGTGCCCGGTGAAATGCGCCGACGCCGATATGCACGATGCCGATCTGCGTGGCGGCGCGGTCGTACGCGGGCCGCGCGACAGCATTGGGTAGGGCAGGCAACTTGCTTGGATCGAGGCGTGGCAGATTCGATTGCGTCATGGACTTTGCTGTTCTTGCTTCTGCTGTTTCCGTTCGAGCCGTCATCCCCGCGAAGGCGGGAATCCATGGCCCAGACTTGTCATGCCTTCGTGAGACCGTACGGCAGCGGACCGATGGATTCCCGCTTCCGCGGGAATGACGGCTTCAAAACATCGGCGCCTTTCTTGCTGTCCATTCCCACGTAAGCGAGGTTCTTCCGGACCGTCGATTGGCGGCACCATCAAAGGCCACGGTCGCGTCACATTGGACCCCGCCTTCGCGGGGATGACAGCTTTGAATGGCGGGCTTTCTACTTCGAGAAGCCGGCCGTTCTGCCGTCAGCTTCAAGAAGCCGACCGCATGCTCACTCCGTCACCACGACCTTCTGCTTCACCCGTATGTCCGCACTCGACGCGCCGATCCGCACCTCGTACGTGCCGGGGTCGACCGTGTACGCCTTGCGTTGCGGGTCGTAGATGCGCAGGTCGTCCGCAGGCGTGAAGGTAAAGGTCACGGCGCGCTCCTCACCCGGCTTCAGGTGGATGCGCTGGAAGCCGCGCAGTTCCTGTCGCGCACGCTCGCGCTTCGGGTCGACCGGCTTGAGGTACAGCTGCACCACTTCGTCGCCGGCGCGCTGACCGGTGTTCTTGACCTTGACGGTGGCCTGCACGCGATCGGTCGTGCCGGCCTTCCTGCGATCCAGCGTCAGGCCCGAATAGTCGAAGCGGGTGTACGACAGGCCGTGGCCGAACGGATACAGCGGCTCGCCTTCGAAATAGCGATACGTGCGGCCCTTCATCGCGTAATCGTCGAACGCGGGCAGCTTCTCGTCGGCCTTGTAGAACGTGACCGGCAGGCGGCCGGCCGGGCTGACGTCACCGAACAGCACATCCGCCACGGCGTTGCCGCCGCGCTGCCCCGGATACCACGCCAGCACGATCGCCGGCAGGTTCTGCTTGGCCCAGTCCACGCCGAGCGCGGAACCGGCGGTCAGCACCAGCACGACCGGTTTGCCGGTGGCATGCAGCGCTTCGAGCATCTTGCGCTGTGTCGCTGGCAAGCGCGTGTCGGTTCGGTCGCCGCCGGCGAAGCCCGGATAGTTGACCGTCATCTCCTCGCCTTCGACGTCGCCGGTCAGGCCACCCACGAAGATCACCACGTCCGATTCGCGCGCAACCTGCAGCGCTTCCTCGAAGGGCGGCTTCGCACCGGGCATGCTCCACGCCAGGCGCACGCCGGCGTCGCGTTCGTCGTCGTAGTACTCCAGGCGCAGGTCGTAGGCGCGGCCGGTCTGCAACGTCACCGTGGCGCTGTCCGCGCGCAGGCGATCGGTCTTGTCCCAGTGATCCAGCAGCAGCTTGCCGTCCAGGTAGAGGCGGAAGCCGTCGTTGGCGGCCGTTTCGATGCGGTACTGGCCCGACACCGGCGGCAGCAGCTGGCCGCTCCAGCGGATGCTGAAATTGTCGGACGGTACGGACTGGCCGCCGTGCGCTTCGCCGCGCGCCATCAGGTTGTCGGTCGGCGAACCACGATCCCAGCGGAAGCCGATCTGCGGATCGACGCGGGTCAGCGCGGGCGTGCCGGAGAGATCGCGCGTGCGGAAGTACTCGCCCTTGAGCCCGCGCTCGGTCGAGCCGGCCGCCGGACGCAGGTATTGCGGTTCGATCAGCGGCGTGGCGGCGGGATCGTCGCGGCCTTCGACCAGGTCGACACCACGCGCATGCACCACCTGCGCCTGCGGCGCTGCCTCGCGGATGCCCTGCAGGATCGTCACCGGCGCCGCCGGCGTGCCGTAGTAATTGCCGAGCAACGCCATGGTGTCGTCGGCGGTCGGACCGATGACGGCGATGCGCTTGAGATCGCGCGACAGCGGCAGCACGCCGTCGTTCTTCAGCAGCACGATGGATTCCTGCGCCACCTTGCGCGACAGCGCGTCGTGCTGCGGCGACTGGTTCACCGAGTACGGAATGCCGGCCCAGCGCACCATCGACGGCGGGTCGAACATGCCAAGGCGCATGCGCGCGGTGAACAGCTGGGTCACTGCGCGGTCGACTTCGGCTTCGGTCAGCAGCCCCTTGCGCACGGCCACGGGAATCGACGGCGCGTAGGTGTCGCCGCAGTCCAGCTCGGTGCCGTTCTTCACCGCGAGTGCGGCGGCTTCTTCCGGGGTGGCGACGATCTTGTGGTTCTTCCAGATGTCGACGATGGCCCAGCAGTCGGAAACCACATAGCCCTTGAAGCCCCAGTCGCGACGCAGCACGTCCTGCAGCAGGAACCTGCTCGCGCTGGCGGACTCGCCGTAGACACGGTTGTACGCGCCCATCACCGCATCGACCTGGCCTTCCTTCACCAGCACTTCGAACGCGGGCAGGTAGGTCTCGTACAGGTCGCGCTCGCTGGGATGCACGTCGAAGGTGTGGCGGTCCGCTTCCGGCCCGCTGTGCACGGCGAAGTGCTTGGCGGTGGCGTCCAGCTTGCGGTACTTCGGGTCGTCGCCCTGCAAGCCCTTCACGAACGTCACGCCCATGCGCGCGGTGAGGTACGGATCCTCGCCGTAGGTTTCCTGGCCACGGCCCCAGCGCGGGTCGCGGAAGATGTTGATGTTGGGCGACCAGAACGTCAGGCCCTGATAGCGGCCGCGTTGCCCCTGGCGCGCGAACTCGTGGTGCTTGGCGCGCGCCTCGTCGCTGATCGCCTCGCTGACCTGCGCCATCAGGGGCACGTCGAAGGTCGCCGCCATGCCGATGGCCTGCGGGAACACCGTCGCCCCGCCCGCGCGTGCGACACCGTGCAGCGCTTCGTTCCACCAGTCGTAGGCGGGCACGCCCAGGCGCGGAATCGCCGGTGCGCCATTGGCCATCTGTGCCGCCTTCTCTTCCAGCGTCATCTGCGCGACCAGCGCCGCGGCGCGATCCTCGAAGCTGCGCGTGGTGTCGAGCCAGGGCTTTTCCGCCGGCGAAGACGAGGCCTTGCCCTGGGCGCAGAGCGAGGCGGAGATCAGCAGCAGGCCGGTCGCGATGGCAACGCGAAGCCCTTTCGTCCGAAACACGACAGTGCGCATGTCCGTCTCCTTACTGGTCGGCGCGCACCAGGCGCGCGTAGGGGCCGAGCGTGGCGCCGACGAATCCGCCGGCGACGTCGGTGCTCAGCAGCGTCGCGTCCACGTCCTGCTTCAGCGTTTTCCAGCCCTTGCCGGTGTCATAGGCGAAGGCGTAATCGCCCTCGTCGCCGGATACCTTCAGCCGCAGTTCGCGTGTGTCGCGCGGCAGCGTTGCCCGGGCAAGCGTGCGCGTGGCATCGCCGCGCCGTTCGCGCAGGGACAATGCGACGCCATCCTTCGTGCGACGTGCGACGAAGGCCAGCCAGTAGCGTTCGTTCTGGAACGCGGCCAGGCCCGCTTCGATGCCTTCCTCGGGCACCTGCAGCGACGTGCTCGCGTCGAACGCGAGGTGCTGCTGGCGCCGCGCGAGGAACGCGGGATTGCGCAGCGTGTCCAGCCCTTCGTCCAGTGGATGGACAGCCAGTTTCCCCGGATGCGACTTCAGGTCGGCCCACGGCTGCTTCGGCACGCGCGCGAACATCCACGCCGTATCCAGCACCGGTTTGTCGAAGTCGTCGCGCCAGGTGAAGTTGCCGCTCAGAGGCGCCTGCGTTGCGTCGCGCGCCATGAACGAGGGGCCGTCGACCACCTGCGGAATGCGCGTGCCGTGCGGCAGGATGGTCGGCCAGCCGTCCTTCCACTCCACCGGCAGCAGGAAGGTCTCGCGTCCGGTGTTGTAGCGCACCTTGTCGTACATGCGGCTTGCAAGGAAGATCGCCCACCACGTGCCGTCGGTGGCCTGCACCAGGTCCGCATGGCCGGCGTTGCCGATTGCGTCCGCGCGGTCTTCGGGCAGGTCGCGCTGCGTCAGGATGGGATTGTGCCGGTACGGCGCGTACGGACCCCAGATGTCGCGGCTGCGCGCCACCACCTGCGAATGCTGCAGGCTGGTGCCGCCCTCGGCGCAAACCAGGTAGTACCAGCCATCGCGTTTGTAGATGTGCGGGCCTTCGATCCAGATCGGCTTCTGGGAGATGTCCATGCCACCGTTGATCAGCACCTTGCGCGGGCCGACGGGCTGCAGGGTGTCGGGGTCCAGCTCGGTCATCCAGATGGCGCGATGGCCTTCGTACAGCGGCGTGCCTTCGGGCGCGTCGTTGTTGATGAGGTAGACCTTGCCTTCGTCGAAGAACAGCGACGGATCGATGCCGTCGATGCTCTTGAGCCAGATCGGGTCGGACCAGGGCCCGGCCGGGTTCTTCGCGGTGGCGATGAAGTTGCCGCCGGCGTCCACCGACGTGTTGAGCACGTAGAAGGTGCCGGCGTGGTACTCGATGGTGGGCGCGAACACACCGCGCGACATGCCCAGCCCGTCGAAGTCGAGCTGCGACGGCCGGTCGATGACGTTGCCGACCTGCTTCCAGTGCACCAGGTCTGCGCTCTCGAACACCGGAATGCCCGGGAAGTACGTGAAGGTCGAGTTGACCAGATAGAACTTGTCATCCGCGCGCGTCACGCTCGGGTCGGGATAGAACCCGGCGAGGATCGGGTTGCGGTAACGACCGGGCGGCAGCGGCTGTTCGAACATCTTGTCGTGTCCGCGGTATTCGAACCAGTCGAAGAGGACGGGTTCGGCGGCCTGTGACACAAACGTGGCCAGCAGAAGCGGAATGGCGAGCTGGAAGCGTTTCATCGTGAACCTCGGGAGAACGTGCCTGTTCTGTAGGAGCCAGCTTGCTGGCGACAACCTCATGGCAGTGGTCGCCAGCAAGCTGGGCTCCTACAGGTGAAATCACCAGTCCCACATCGCGCCGTCTTCCAGGCGCGCGATCGGAAGCTGCTTGGGCGAGTACGGGTATTTCGCCGCGAGCTTCTCGTCGATCTCCACGCCGTGGCCCGGGGTGTCGCCCACGTGCAGGCGACCGTCGCGCAGCACGTAGTCGTGCGGGAAGACCGCATCGGTCTCGTCGCTGTGGAACATGTATTCCTGGATGCCGAAGTTGGGCACCCACGTATCGAAGTGCAGCGCGGCGCCCATGCACACCGGCGACAGGTCGGTCGCACCGTGGAAACCGGTGCGCACCTGGTGCAGGGCTGCGAAATCGGCGAGCCGGCGGATGTGCGTGATGCCGCCGCCGTGCACGATGGTGGTGCGGATGTAGTCGATCAGCTGGTTCTCGATGAGGTGCTTGCAGTCCCAGATCGAGTTGAACACCTCGCCCACCGCGAGCGGCGTCACCGAGTGCTGGCGGATCAGTTCGAACGACTTCTGGTTTTCCGCCGGCGTGGAGTCCTCCAGCCAGAACAGGCGGTACGGCTCCAGGTCGCGCGCCAGGCGCGCGGCCTCGATGGGCGTGAGACGGTGGTGCACGTCGTGCAGCAGTTCGACGTCCGGGCCGTGATCGGCACGCAGCTGTTCGAACAGCTTCGGCACCACCTGCAGGTACTTCGGCGTGTTCCACACGGTTTCGGCCGGCAGCTCGCTTTCGGCCGGCTCGTACGCCCTGCCGGTGGAAATGCCGTACGCCTTCTTGATGCCGGGCACGCCGCACTGCGCGCGGATGGCGATGAAGCCCTGTTCGATGAAGCGGCCGACGGCTTCGCTGGTCTCGGCGATGTCGCGACCGTTGGCATGGCCGTACACCAGCGCGCCTTCGCGCGATCGGCCTCCGAGCAGTTGGTAGATCGGCAGGCCAGCCATCTTGCCCAGGATGTCCCACAGCGCGACGTCGACGGCCGCTATCGCCGTCATCGTCACCGGACCGCGGCGCCAGTACGCACCGCGATAGAAGAACTGCCAGATGTCCTCGATGCGGCCGGCATCGCGGCCGATCAGGTTGGGCACCACGTGGTCCTGCAGGTACGACGCCACCGACAGCTCGCGCCCATTGAGCGTGGCGTCGCCGAGACCCGTCACGCCGGAGCGCGTGGTGATCTTCAGCGTGACGAAGTTGCGGCCCGGGCAGGTGACGATGACCCTGGCATCGACGATCTCGCGATCGCGTGCGGAACTGTGGCGGGACGGTTCAACGGAAGTGGCGGTGCTCATCGTGCGGACTCGTGGGAAGAGGAAGCCGGCGTGACCGGCAGTTCGAAGGGACCGGCCGGTAGCCCGGCGCTGTCGTAAAGCGTGCAGACGGGGCTGTCGGCCCAGCAGTGGCGTACGCGCGTAGCGGTGGCGGCATTCGGTGCGCGCAGCGACACGGTGCGGCCGCGGATCGTGGCATCGGCGTATTGGCAGGTGCCGGCCGTCACGCCGCAGAGTTCGAAGCCGACTGGACCGTTGGCGCCGTAGGCGAGCAACTCGCCGGTCACGTCGTCGAAGTCGATGTCCACGCTGTCGCCGTTGCGACGCACGGCGGACGGGACCGGACCCGACGGCGGCAATGCTTCGCCGTACACGACATGGCGCGTGGCGCGAGCCAGGCGACGGCCGACTTCCTGCTTGTTGGCCGGATGGATGTCGTAGCGGTCGCCGATGTCCACGGCGATGGCCAGACCGCTGCGCGCGTCCTCGTCGACGGCCAGGCGCTGCGCTTCACGCAATGCCGCGGTGTCGCTCTCCGTGGGCTTCGAATTCGCCGCGCCGTAGCCGGCCAGCTGCACCACCAGCAGTGGCAGGTCCTTGCCGAAACGCGAACGCCAGTCGTTGCGGAACACGCGCAGCAGGTCGCGGTAACGTCCCGCCTCCCAGGTGTTCGATTCGCCCTGGTACCAGAGCATGCCGCGCAGGCCGTAGCGGCCGATCGGCGCGATCATCCCGTTGTACAGCGTCGACAGGCCGGCTGCGGTCTGCCACGGCGCACGCGGCGGCGAGCCGACGTCCTTTGGCGCGATGCGGTAGGTCCACGCGCCGTCCAGCGACACCGTCGAGCCGTCGGCGAAGCGCAGCACGCGCGGCGAATCGCCGTACAGGCCGCCGTCGCGATAGGTGTCGAGCACGTTCACGACGACGGTGTTCTCGCCGGCGTGCAGCAGGCCGGGCGGCAGCGTGTACTGGCGGTCGGCGCCACCGTAGGCACTGCCGACACCGCGACCGTTCACCCAGGTCTGGTCGATCTCGTCGACGTTGCCCAGCACCAGCGTGGCGGGCTGCGCCGCCTGTTCGGCGGTCAGCTTCACCGTCGTGCGATACCAGACCATGCCGTTGAAGTCGGCCAGTTCCGGCACGCCCCACCGTTCCCACGCCACGAGTTCGCGCGGTGCCTTGCGCCAGGTGCCGGCGGGACGTTCGGGGCTCCACGGCCGGTCGTCGGCAGCGATGTCCTTGCTCGCGCTCCACCACGATTGCCACAGCTCGCCCCACTTCGCGGCGGCACCGACGGGGTCGTCCGCGTACTGCGCGAGCACGTCGAGTTCCGCATCGTGGTTGCCGGTGGCGCGCAGCGCATCGCCGCTGGTCCACGCCTGGATGCGCGAACCGCCCCAGGCCGCGTTGATCAGCCCCATCGGCACGTCGACGGTCTTCTGCAGCTCGCGCGCGAAGTAGTAGCAGGTCGCGGAGAAATCGCGCACGGATTCCGGCGTGGTCGGTTGCCAGCGCGTCGGCGTGGCGAACGTCTCCAGCGGCACCGCACTGCCGGTCTGCGGCACGGTGAGCAGGCGGATGCGGTCGTTGTCGGCACCGGCGATCTCCGCGCGCGAATCGAGCGTGCGGTGCACCTGCAGTTCCATGTTCGACTGGCCCGAGCACAGCCACACGTCGCCGATCAGCACGTCGTCGGCCGTCTGCGTCGTGCTCCCCGCACTGGCGGTGAGCTGGTATGGGCCGCCGGCCTTCATCGCGGGCAGCGTCGCCTCCCAGCGTCCGCCTGCATCGGCGCGTGCCATCGCGCGCTTGCCGGCAAGGGTGATCTTCACCGCAGTGCCCGGTGCGGCCTGGCCCCACACCCGGATCGGTGCATTGCGCTGCACGACCGCATGGTCCTGGAACATCGCGTGCAGCAGCGGCGCACCCTGCGCGTCTGCCGCGTTGGAACTCAAAGCGGCGGCCAGCAGTGCGCCGCCCAGCAACATCCGCATCCCTCGCATCCTCATCTCAGCCATTCCCCGGGGCGAACGGAAACTCGAGCGACTCGTAGTACTCCAGCGCGTGCGGCGGGAGCGCCTCGCCTGCCGGCAACGGTCGGCCGGAGAACGTCTGGAAGTAGGCGATGCTGCCGTCGCGCCACCACTGCGCTTCCTTCTCCTGGATGGCCAGGAACGTCGCGACCTGCGCGTGGCGCTCGGGGTCGATGCGGCCTTCCAGCCCATCCCAGGTACGCCGCATGCCGCGCACGTAATCGACGCCGCGCGAGTAGTGGTGCACCAGTTCGTCCCACAGGGGACGGCCGGATTGCGTCGTGTAATCCCACGGCAGATGGTGGAACCACAGCAGGAACTGCTCCGGCGTCTTCTTCACGTCGTCGAACTGCGCCGCGACGGGCGGTGCGTACTGCGACACCGCATCGCTGCCGCGACGCGTGCGATCGAAACCGATGCCGTCCTTTGTCGCGCGGTGGTAGTACACCGATGTCCAGTCCGCGCGCGGACCGCCTTCCACCCACGGACCGGGGCCATAGTGATGACCGCGTCCCATCAGGTGGTGCAGGCCCATCGGCGTCATGTAATCCACGACCGCCTCGCGCGAGCCCATCATCATGCCGACGATGGGCTGCACGACGTCGGCGTCGTTGGAGAACGTCATGCGCGTCCATTCCTCGGCGATGTCGCGCGAGGACAGCGCCGGGTTCCACGCCAGGCGGCCGTAGACGTACCAGTTGGCCTGGTCGAAATGCGAGCCGCTCCAGTTACGGTCGCTACCGATGTTGGCCACGCCGGCCATTCCGGTGAGTTTGTAGCCGTGCAGCGAACCGTCCACCACCTTCGCCACCGTCGAGCCCTTGCCGCGCACGTGCGTGTCCGCGCGCAGGGTCTCCTCGTACATCGGCCCGAGGTACGCGAGATGCGTGGCGAAGCCCAGGTATTCCTTGGTGATCTGGAACTCCATCATCAGCGGCGTCTTCGGCATGGCGCCGAACAGCGGATGGAAGGGCTCGCGCGGCTGGAAGTCGATCGCGCCGTTCTTTACCTGCACCAGCACGTTGGCGTCGAACTTGCCGTCCAGCGGCTTGAACTGGTCGTAGGCGTGGGCGGCGCGGTCGTGCTTCGGATCGTCCCCCAGGCCCTTGCGCTTGCGCGACTCGGGCGGCTCGTACACGAAGGCACGCCACATCACGGTGCCGCCATGCGGCGCCAGCGCGCGCGCCAGCATGTTGGCGCCGTCGACGTGGTTGCGGCCATAGTCCTGCGGGCCGGGCTGGCCTTCCGAGTTGGCTTTCACCAGGAAGCCGCCGAAGTCGGGGATGCTGCGGTAGATCTCCTCGGTCTTGCGGCGCCACCAGGCGGCCACCGCCGGGTCGAGCGGATCGGCAGTGGCGGTCTCGCGCAGGTCCAGCGGGGTCGACCAGCGCACCGAGAGGAACACCCGGATGCCGTAGGGGCGCAGGACCTTCGCGACCGCGGCGGCCTTGGCGATGAAGGCCGGGCTCAGTACCTCGGCCTTGGCATTGACGTTGTTCAGCACCGTGCCGTTGATGCCGAGCGAAGCGTTGGCGCGCGCATAGTCCAGGTAGCGCGGATCGACGATGGCGGGCAGTTCCCACCAGTTCCAGATCGATTGCCCGGCATAGCCGCGTTCGACGCTGCGGTCCAGGTTGTCCCAGTGGTTCAGCACGCGCAGCGGCAGGGCAGGGTTCGAGACCAGCGGACTGCGCACCAGGGAGGCGGCGCTGCCGTCCTGCAGGGCGCGCAGCCAGGCGAAGCTGCCATACAAGAGGCCGATGTCGCTCTTCGCAGTGATCAGGAAGACGTCCTGGCCCTGCATCCGGGTGCGGGCAAGCAGGTAACCCTCCGGGCCGATGCGGTCCAGGGAGCCGCGCAGCTCGGCAGGCAGCCCGGCGGGCAGGCCGTCGCTGCGCGCCAGCACCACGCTGCCTGCGCGGATGGCGGTGGCAGCCTGCGGCACCCGGCCCAGCATGCCGCCCAGGGCGCGCTGCAGTTCGGTGCGTGCGGCCAGCACGGTCGGGGTCTCGGGCGCCAGGGTGACGATCGCACTGGCCGGCACTGCGGCTGCCTGGGCGGCAGGCAGGGGGCGATAGCGTAGCCAGAGTTGGTAGCCGTCTTCGTCGGCGCGGGCGGCGGCTGCGAACATGGCGCCCAGCAGCAAGGCTGCCAGGGCGCGAACCAGCACGGATGCGAGGGATCGCTGCAAGATAGTCTCCGTCGTTTTGTTGTCCGGCCTAGCTGCGCCCGACGTATGTTGGAATCCGGATGTTAGCGCAAACTTTTTTAAACGGTAACTAATTTCGCGTGTGCGCCACGCTTTTTCTGCGGTCGCCTTCGCAGCAAATATATTAGTTGACAAGTATAAAAGTTGAAGTTTAGACTAAAAATGATTGCGATAACATTTATGTTATTGAAAATGTTGGTCGCGTCGCCGACAACATGTTGCATAAAAATATTCAGGAGACAATCATGGTCCAGCAGCGATTCCTGCGCCCCGGTCAACCCGGCGGCCGCATTCTTCAACTGACCATCCTCGCCGGGCTGGTTTCGGCAGCGTACGCGCAGGAGGCGGCGCCAAGTCCCCAGGGCTCGATCCAGACCGTGCAGGTGACCGGCTACCGCGGCAGCCTGGAAACCTCGGCGCGC